>NZ_JAKIUR010000003.1 GCF_021647475.1 Lutibacter sp. | reverse complement strand
AATAAACTTTTATCAAGAATATTTGCCGTTGTAAATCGTGAAACACCTTATGTGGATTTTATGAAATATGCAGCTTAAAAATTAGTGATAAATTTTAATGTTTTTATTTGTTTTAATCATAGAATACGAGTGAATTTTAGCCTTTTTAGGCTTAAAATTAGTATCGAGAATAGTTTTTTTATTTAAAGACAACTGTTCTCGATACAATTTTTTATTAAAAATTACCTGCCTTGTCGAAGTGTTATTTCAGAATCTCATCATAATGATTAACAATCAGAGAACCTGAAACAAGCCTGCCTTGCCGACAGGCAGGTTCAGGTTGACGTAAATTATACTTTTCAGACAGCCTTTTATATTTTTAACGCCAACGAATAAATTTGTTTTAGTTACTTTTGCACAAAATAATTAAAAATGAGCCAAATATCATTAAATATAGAACCCACAAACACTCCAACTATATTAAAATTTACAGCCAATAAAATTTTAACAAGTGGCAGTTATCAATTTAACAATATTGATGATGCTAAAAATTCACCTTTAGCACAACAATTATTTCACTTACCATTTATTAAACGCGTATATATTTCAGCAAACTTTATTGCTTTAGAACGTTTTTTAATTGTTGAATGGAGTGATGTTCAAAATGAATTAAAAGAACAACTTAAAAATTATTTGAACTCTGGTGATGCTTTAATTTTAGAAGAAAAGAAACAAAATCAAATTCCTTTAGAAGTATATGCAGAAGTAACGCCAAATCCTGCGGTTTTAAAATTTATAACAAACAAAAAATTGGTAGCTACCAACTTTGAATTTAAAAATAAAGACGAAGCAAAATTTTCACCTCTTGCTACTGAGTTATTTAACTTTCCATTTACAAAAGAAGTTTTTTTATCTAATAATTATGTAGCCGTTACTAAAATTGATACTATTGAATGGAATGATATTACCACCGAACTTCGATCTTTTATTAAACAATATCTTGATGAAGGAAAAATTATTATAAACGAAGTTCCTGAATACAAAGAAAAACAAGCGGTAACAGATACAGTTATTGGTGAATTGGATACGGTATCACAACAAATTATTTCTATTTTAGATGAACATATTAGACCTGCTGTTGCTGCAGATGGTGGAAACATAAAATTTCAATCTTATGAAGAAAATACCAAAACTGTAAATGTAATTTTACAAGGAGCATGTAGCGGTTGTCCTTCTTCAACTATCACTTTAAAAAATGGAATTGAAGCCATGCTAAAACAATTAATTCCTGGAAAAATTGAGGAAGTAGTTGCCATAAATTTATAACAACATATGACTGAAAAAGTAAAACCTTATAAAGATTCATCTTTAGGAAAAAAGGAACAAGTAACTAAAATGTTTGATACCATTTCAAAGGAATACGATGGATTAAATCGTGTTATTTCTTTTGGAATTGATATAAAATGGAGAAAAAAAGTTGTAGAAATTATAAAAAAAACAAATCCAATTACCATTTTAGATATTGCTACAGGTACCGGAGATTTAGCTATTAATTTAATAGAAACAAACGCTACTTCAATTATTGGTTTAGATATTTCAGAAGGAATGCTAAATGTTGGAAGAGAAAAAATTGAAAAACTGAGTTTAGGTAACACCATAAAAATGGTAGTTGGCGATTCTGAAAACCTGCCTTTCGATGATAATTATTTTGATGCAATTACCGTAGCATTTGGAGTTCGAAATTTTGAAGATTTAGAAAAAGGTTTATCTGAAATTTACAGGGTTTTAAAACCTGAAGGAACTTTTGTGGTTTTAGAAACATCTGTACCAACTAAATTTCCTTACAAACAAGGATATACTTTTTATTCTACCAAAATTTTACCGTTAATTGGCAAACTATTTTCTAAAGATAAAGTTGCTTATAAATATTTATCGGATTCAGCAGCAAAATTCCCTTTTGGAAAAACTTTTAACAATATTTTGGATAAAACTGGGTTTATAGCTATTGAAGATAAACCACAAACTTTTGGAGTTGCCTCCATTTATGTTGCAAAAAAATAATACATGAGAAAGTTTTTAGTTATATTAATATTGTTATGTTCATTTATACCATCTGTAAATGCACAAAAAAGAGACATTGTACTTTACAAACAAAATTGGGATAAACAAAAAATATTTTTTGGGTACTATTTAGGTTTCAATAGAAAAGATTTTAAAATAACCTATAAAACGGCAAACACCTATATTAATGTAACTCCTTCTACAGGTTTTAATGTTGGACTTATTGCAGATTTACGACTACATAAAAACCTTAGTTTAAGACTTGAACCTGGGCTTTCAAGCAATACTAAACAATTAGCATTTACAAGTATTCCTGGCGGACCAAAAGACAGTATTAGAGACGTAAACGCAACTTATTTACGCATTCCACTATTGTTAAAAATTAATGCTAACAGACTTAATAATTTTAGGCCTTATTTAATTGGAGGATTGTCTTACGATTACAATTTTTCAAGTAATCAAGATAATCCTGACGACAATTCAAGTGGTGAATTTCGAATGAAAAAAAATAATTTCACTTATGAATTAGGCGTAGGTGTTGATTTTTATTTGCCATATTTTATTTTTTCACCTTCTATACGTGGTGTTTTTGCAATAAATAATGAATTAGTTAGAGATAATGACCCAAACAGTAAATGGACCGGTCCAATTGATTATTTTGGAACTCGAGGCATTTTTATCAAGTTTGCTTTTCATTAATTATTTCGCTTAAATTCATTTAGAATAATTGCGGTAGCTGTAGCAACATTTAAACTTTCTGTTTGTTGCTGTTTTCCAAACCTAGGAATGGTTATTTTATTAGTAACTAAATTCAAAATTTCATCGCTAATTCCGTTGGCTTCATTTCCCATAATTATAACTCCATTTTTTGGTAATTTGGTTTTATAAATGCTTTCTCCATTCATAATAGTTGCAAATTTTTGGATTTGAATTTCTTGCAAATATTTTTCTAAATCGGTATAAATTATGGAAACTCTAGCTAAAGAGCCCATACTAGCTTGCACAACTTTTGGATTAAAACAATCCACGGTATTTTCTGAGCAAACTAATTGATTTACACCAAACCAATCACATAATCTAATAATTGTACCTAGGTTTCCAGGATCATTCACTTCATCAAGAGCAACTATTAATCCTTCTTTAATTATCAAATTTTCCTTTGGAATTTTAAATAAGGCAACAACTTTATTAGGATTTTTTAAATTACTGATTTTTTTAAGATCCTTTTCAGAAATTACCACTCTATTTTCAACTTCTAAAAATAGTAATTCCTCTGAGGTAAACAATTGAAAAATTTCAAATTTTGAGTTTAAAAATTCCTGAACGCCTTTTATTCCTTCCACCATAAATAAATGATGCTTTATACGGTACTTTTTTTGCGAAAGACTCGTTATTAATTTTAATTGAATTTTGCTGAAAACCATAGGTTATTTAATAAAAAATAGTAATTTGTTAATCCCTTTAAATGTTTTACTTTTGAAACAAATTTAAACTCTTATTTATTGAAAAACAATTTTATAATATTAATAATCTTAGTTAGTATAACTTTTAGTTTTTCATCGTGTAATGCTGTTAAATATGTTCCTGAAAATGAACACTTATTAATCAAAAATAATATTATTGTAAATGACAAAAAAACATTTGATAATGAAATAAGTGATTATATAATTCAACGTCCAAATCAATTAGTTTTAGGAGCTCCTTTTCCACTATACTTTTATAACATTGGTAATAAAAATTTTGAAACTAATTTTGAAACCTGGAAAAAAAACCATCCTGGATGGTACAAATTTACCAAAGGAGTTTTTTCTGAAAAACAAGCAAGAGGCGTTAGGGATTTTAAATTTAAAATGCATCAATGGTGGCTAAAAAACGGAGAAGCACCTGTTATTTTAAACCCTAAAAAAACAAAAGAATCTGTTGAAAATTTAAAACTACATTATTTTCAAGAAGGTTTTTTTAATGCTAAAGTAACTACAAAAAACACGTTTATTAAGAATAAAAAAACTATTGTACAATATATTATTGAAACAGGGAAACCATATGTTTTAGACAGCTTAAGTTCATCCATAGAATCTACGGTTTTAGATTCTATTTATAAAACTCATAGTAGTGAAACTTTAATTAAAAAAGGCGAACAATTTAAATTTTCAACCTTTATTGATGAACAAAATAGGATAAGTAAATTATTTAGAAATTCTGGAATTTATAGATTTAATAAAAATGCTATCTTAATGGATGTTGATTCTTCAAACTACAAGGCAAATATCAATTTAATAATAAATGACAGTATTGCTGATGTTCCCTTTAAAATTCAAAAGATAAAAACAGTAAATATTTATACCGATTACTCATTTAATAATAAAGATAAAGTCCTAAAAGATAGTGTTAATTATAATGGTTATCATTTTTTAGCACAAGCAAAATTAAATTACAATCCTAAAATTTTATTAAATAGCATTTTTATTGAACCAAATACTATTTATAAAGATGAAAGCAGAGAATTGACTCGAAAACATTTACGAAATTTAAACAATTTTAAATCTGTTAACATAAAATATACTGAATTGCCCAATAGTGATGATTTATTGGCTTCTATCTATTTAACTCCATTAAAAAAATACGCTTTAGGATTTAATACGGAATTAAATCATTCTAACATTCGGCAATTAGGAATATCTGGAAAACTTTCCTTTTTAAATAGAAATATTTTTAAAGGTGCTGAAATTTTAAAATTTTCTATCCAAGGTTCTTTTTTAGATTCTAAAGATGCCGCAAGCAATAACAGCTTATTAAATGCCTGGGAAATTGGAGGAGATGTTTCTTTAATATTACCTCGGTTTTTACTTCCTTTTAAAACCAATAAATTAGTTCCTAAAAAAATGTCTCCTAAAACTACCTTTACATTAGGAACGAGTTTGCAAAAAAACATTGGGCTCGATAAACAAAAATTTACTGGAATTATTGATTATACATGGAATCCATCCAAAAGTATTCATCAGAGTTTACAATTATTGAACGCTCAGTTTATTAAAAACCTAAATATAAAATCATATTTCAATATTTATACTTCGGAATTTAATCAAATAAAAGATATTGCAACCACTTATTTTAATGAAACTATTACCACAAATAATGTGATAGATTTTATAAACACCAATATTAATACATCGTTTGAAGCTACAAATCCTGATGAATTCAAAATAGCACAAAACATTAAAAAACGTTATAATATTATTACAGAAGATGTTTTAGTGCCAGCAATTACTTACACATTTACCTTCAATAATAGTAAAAATTATAAAGATATTGACTTTTCATTTTTTAGAGCTCGAATTGTATCTTCAGGAAATTTAAGCACATTACTTTCAAAAACACGAGATAATAATAATGTTAAAACTATTTTAAAAACACCAATTGCTCAATACCTTAGAACAGATTTTGAATACAAAAAATTCTGGAATATCCAACAAGAAAATGTATTAGCTTTTAGATCTTTTTTAGGAATAGCTTATCCATACGGAAATTCAACCAGCATTCCTTTCAGTAGAAGTTATTTTATTGGTGGACCTAACGATTTAAGAGCCTGGAAAATTTATGATTTAGGTCCAGGCTCAACAAAAACAGGATTAGAATACAATGTAGGAAGCTTAAAATTTCTTACAAGTTTAGAATATCGATTTAAAATAATAAACAGCATTAAAGGAGCTTTATTTATTGATTCAGGAAATATTTGGGACATTACAAATTCTTCTGTAACCTTAGAAAGTGCAAAATTTAAAGGAATTAGCTCTTTAAAAGATATTGCAGTTGGTTCAGGATTTGGAATTAGATACGATTTAAGTTTTATCCTTTTACGATTAGATTTAGGATTTAAAACCTACGAACCCTATTTAAATAAAGGAAATAGATGGTTTAAAAACTATAATTTTAACCATACCGTGTATAATTTTGGGATTAGCTATCCTTTCTAAAGTTAGTTTCACTATTTCGTTTTCGCTACTTTGCTATTGCACAAATAAAAGATAATCATTAAATTAGTAACTTTGTAGTACATAAATTATTAAACTAAATAACACATAATATAGTATGAGTCACAATATTAAACCAGGAGTTGCCACTGGAAATACCGTTCAAGAAATTTTTAAATTGGCTAAAGCAAAAGGCTTTGCCGTACCTGGGGTAAACGTATCAGGTTCTAACACTATTAACGCCGTTTTGGAAACTGCTAGAGATTTAAATTCTCCCGTAATTATTCAGTTTTCTAACGGAGGTGCTCAATTTAATGCAGGAAAAGGATTATCCAATGAAAATCAAAAAGCAGCTATTGCCGGTGCAATGGCAGGAGCAAAACATGTACACTTGTTAGCAAAAGCTTATAAAGTTCCTGTAATTTTACATACTGACCATTGTGCAAAAAAATTATTACCTTGGGTTGATGGTTTATTAGATGCTGGAGAACAATATTATAAAGAAAATGGTGTGCCATTATTTAGTTCTCATATGATTGATTTATCAGAAGAACCACTTGAAGAAAATATTGAGCTTTGTAAAAAATATCTTGCTCGTATGGATAAAATGGGAATGACACTTGAAATTGAATTAGGTATTACTGGAGGTGAAGAAGATGGTGTCGATAATTCTGATGTTGATGATTCTAAATTATATACCCAACCAAAAGAAGTAGCCTATGCTTATGAAGAACTTAAAAAAATAAGCAATCATTTTACCATTGCTGCTTCCTTTGGAAATGTACACGGCGTGTACAAACCTGGTAATGTTAAGCTTACTCCTAAAATTTTAGATAACTCTCAAAAATATATTGAAAAAAATTATCAAACAGAAAAAAATCCTGTAAATTTTGTATTCCATGGTGGCTCTGGCTCTTCTTCAGAACAAATTAAAGAAGCTATTGGTTATGGAGTTGTAAAAATGAATATTGATACCGATTTACAATTTGCTTTTATGGAAGGAATACGAGATTATATGAATAACAAAATTGAATACTTAAGTACCCAAATTGGAAATCCTGAAGGAACTGATTTACCAAATAAAAAATATTACGATCCTAGAAAATGGTTACGAGAAGGTGAACTTACTTTTAAAACTAGACTAAAAAGAGCTTTTAGTGATTTAAATAATGTAAATACCTTATAATCAATATTTTTAATATTTTAAATTTTAAAGAGGACATGTTTTTATATGTTCTCTTTATTTTTTTTAGTAATTTGCACCCCCGTTTTAACTAAAACATAAAAATTATGGTAGCTTGGTTTAAAAGAAAGGATAAAGGAATTCAAACTCCTACAGAAGAAAAAAAAGATGTGCCAAAAGGGCTGTGGTATAAAACCCCAAGTGGTAAAGTAATTGACACGGATGAATTAAAGGAAAATTACTATGTAAGCCCTGAAGATGGCTACCATGTAAGAATTGGAAGTGCTGAGTATTTTGAAATTTTATTTGATGACAATAAATATAAAGAACTGAATAAAAATATTGTTTCAAAAGATCCTTTAAAATTTACCGATACCAAAAAATATACAGATCGATTAAAAGAAGCTTACGAAAAAACCAAATTAAAAGATGCTGTTCGTACAGCAGTTGGCAAATCATTTGGTAAAAATATTGTAATTGCCGCTATGGATTTCAGCTTTATTGGGGGTTCGATGGGAAGTGTTGTAGGTGAAAAAATTGCTCGTGCAATTGATTACTGTATCAAAAATAAAACTCCTTTCTTAATAATTTCAAAATCTGGTGGAGCAAGAATGATGGAAGCATCCTTATCCTTAATGCAATTAGTAAAAACTTCCGTAAAATTAGCCCAATTATCTGAAGCAAAAATTCCCTATATTTCTTTATGTACTGATCCAACAACTGGTGGCACAACAGCATCTTTTGCTATGTTAGGTGATATTAACATTGCCGAACCAAATGCTTTAGTTGCTTTTGCAGGTCCTAGAGTTGTTAAAGATACTACAGGGAAAGACTTACCAGAAGGGTTTCAACATTCAGAATTTGTGTTAGAACACGGTTTTTTAGATAAGATTATAGAACGAAAAAACTTAAAAAAACAAATTAATTTATATATTGATTTAGTCGAAAATATACCTGTTAGAAGTTAAAAAAAGGCGAGCATTGCTCGCCTTTTTTTATAAAATCATCCCAATTTATTAAAACATTCTACCTTTTAAAGTAATTTCATGTGATTCGCCATTGGCATTAGTAAATATAGCTACATTATCACAAGTTCCATCTCCGAAATCTAAAGTACCACTACTATCATTTTTTTGTAATTCTACAACACCACTAACAATAAATCTACAAGACATTTCTCTACGTAAAGGAGTAGTAATATTTGCTGATACTACAGTTCCATCTTTAAAGGTAGCATTCCAATTTCCTGTAATTAAAAATACGTTATCTCCAAAAGTTCGTGTATCAAATCCTTCAATCCATTCTCTAGTTTTTGTTCCTTTTCTAGAAGCATAAACGCCATCTGGCCAAGTAACTTTCATATCAAATGTTAATGTAGATTGAGGGTTTCCATTATCATTGGCTCTAGTTCTAACTAAAGAGTTCTCTCCTTCTACACTAATATCATTAAAAAAGAAATTTTCAAAACTATAAGTAACGGTAAACGAAGACACATCGGTATTCACCTCATAACTCATAATAATTTTTCCTTTCAATATGTTACCATTTGGTAGTTCACAGCCTTCTCCAAAATCTAAAGTTACATTTTTTGTTGTTCCTGTAATAACAATAGTTTTAGTAACGCAAGGCAAAATATCACTTGTTTTGCTTTCTTGAGAAGGACGAGCAGACATTCCTTCATTTCCCATTAAATAATCATCTACCACATTGTTTATATCATCAGAAATATCATCTGCTTCAACAACTGCAATAGCATCTGCATCTGATATTGGGTCAGTTAGTGTAACATCATTATTTTTTTCACAACTAGTAATAAATAAACTACCAATTGCTACAAACATAAAAAGTTTAAAATTCAAAGTTTTCATAAGATTTTGTTTTATAAGTTTAACATTAAAAAATTTGTTTTATTGCTACTAAGACCTTGAAAAATTAAAAAGGTTTAAAAAAAGAGTAAAAAAACTTAAAAAAGTATTTATTTACAGTCAATTGCAAATCAAAATAATAATGGTATATTTGCCGACTGTTAACCAATTGGTTAACGTTGCATAAAAATTATTAATAAAATTAATGTTAGCATGTTATTAACAAAAGAAAAAAAAGCAGAAATTTTTGCTAAACACGGTAAATCAGCTACAGATACTGGTTCATCTGAAGGGCAAATTGCATTATTCACTTACAGAATTAACCATTTAACTGAACATTTAAAAAACAACCGAAAAGATTTTAATACGGAAAGGTCGTTAGTTAAATTAGTAGGAAAACGAAGAAATTTACTTGATTACTTAATTAAAAATGATATCGTAAGATATCGAGCTATTATTAAGGAATTAGGATTAAGAAAATAATTTCATTTCAAAGAGGCTTTATTGCCTCTTTTTTATTTAATTTTAATAAATTAAAAGAAAGCAATCAATTAAACTTTTCATTGGTAAAACACAACACAACAACTAAACCAATTGTTTAATTAAAAATTAAAATTTATTTATGATACCAAAGGTTCATACACAAATTATTGAATTAGGAGATGGAAGAACCATCTCTTTAGAAACTGGAAAATTAGCTAAACAAGCTGATGGTTCAGTTGTTGTTAGAATGGGAAAAGCTTTGCTGTTAGCAACTGTTGTTTCTTCAAGAAAAGCAAGCCAAGGAATTGACTTTTTACCACTAACAGTAGATTACCGAGAAAAATTTGCAGCAGCAGGAAGATATCCTGGTGGATTTTTTAAACGTGAAGCAAGACCAAGTACCGAAGAAATTTTAACGATGCGTTTAGTGGATAGAGTACTTCGTCCACTTTTTCCAAAAGATTACCACGCAGAAGTTCAAGTGATGATTCAGTTAATGTCTAATGATGAAGATATTATGCCAGATGCACTTGCAGGTTTAGCAGCATCAACAGCGATACAATTAAGTGATATTCCTTTTGAATATCCTATTTCAGAAGTACGCGTTGCTAGAGTTGATGGAGCATTCATAATTAATCCAAGCAGAGCTCAACTTGAAGTTGCTGATATTGATATGATGGTTGGTGCATCAGCAGATTCAGTTGCAATGGTTGAAGGTGAAATGGATGAAGTTTCTGAAGAAGAAATGACTGAAGCTATTAAAGTAGCACATGAAGCTATTAAAATTCAATGTAAAGCTCAAGAAGAATTTATTGCCAAAGTAGGTAAAAAAGAAACTAGAACCTATGATCAAGAAGAAAACGATGCGGACTTAGAAACTAAAATCTATGAAATGGCATATCAAAAATGTTATGACATTGCCAAATTAGGATCTTTAAAGCATGAACGTTCTGAAAAATTTGACGCTGTAAAGGCAGAAATAAAAGCTTCTTTTTCAGAAGAAGAATTAGCAGAAAAAGGAGATTTAATTTCAAAATATTTTGCGAAAGCTGAAAAAGCAGCAGTTCGTAATTTAATTTTAGACGAAGGTTTAAGATTAGATGGTAGAAAAACAACTGAAATTAGACCAATATGGTGTGAGGTAGATTATTTGCCTTCAACCCATGGTTCAGCAATATTTACTAGAGGTGAAACTCAAGCATTAGCAACCGTAACCCTTGGAACTTCAAGAGAAGCCAACCAAGTTGATATGCCAACCTACCAAGGTGAAGAACGTTTTTATTTACATTATAACTTTCCTCCTTTTTGTACGGGTGAAGCACGACCTTTAAGAGGAACTTCAAGAAGAGAAATTGGACATGGAAATTTAGCTCAACGAGCTTTAGGAGCTATGATTCCTGAAGATTGCCCATATACTGTTAGAGTAGTTTCTGAGGTTTTAGAATCTAACGGTTCTTCTTCAATGGCAACGGTTTGTGCCGGTACTATGGCTTTAATGGATGCAGGTGTTCAAATGAAAAAACCAGTTTCAGGTATTGCAATGGGATTAATTTCTGATGGTGATAAATATGCTGTTTTATCTGATATCTTAGGAGATGAAGATCATTTAGGAGATATGGATTTTAAAGTTACAGGTACTGCGGATGGAATTACTGCTTGCCAAATGGATATTAAAATTAAAGGATTATCCTATGAAATTTTAACTAGTGCTTTAAAACAAGCTCACGAAGGTAGATTACATATTTTAGGTTTATTAACAGATACTATTGCAAAACCAAATCCAACGGTTAAAGCACACGCTCCAAAAATGGTAACAAAAACTATTCCTGGAGATTTTATTGGAGCTTTAATTGGTCCTGGTGGAAAAGTAATTCAAGAATTACAAAAAGAAACAGGCTGTACCATAGTAATTAATGAAGATCCTGTAACGGAAGAAGGAATTGTTGAAATATTAGGAACTGATCAAAAAGGTATAGATGCCGTTTTAGCTAAAATTGATTCCATTACATTTAAACCTTTAGTTGGAAGTGTTTATGAAGTTAAAGTGATTAAAATACTTGATTTTGGTGCAGTTGTAGAATATATTGAAGCTCCAGGAAATGAAGTGCTTTTACATATTTCTGAATTGGCTTGGGAACGTACTAATAACGTAACTGATGTTGTAAATATGGGAGATGTTTTTGATGTAAAATACTTTGGAAGAGACCCAAGAACTCGTAAAGAAAAAATTTCTCGTAAAGCTATTTCACCAAAACCAGAAGGTTTTAAAGAAAGACCTCCACGTGAAAATAGAGATCATAGATCACGTGATAACCGAGATAGAAAACCTAGAACTCCAAGAGAATAAGAATAAACTCTAGAGTACTATTAAATACAAAAAAAGGCTTCTCAAATTTGAGAAGCCTTTTTCATTAATTAAAGTCAAGAATATTGGTTAAATCTAAAAAAAAACAGGAAACAATCATTAATTTTAGTTGCTGATAATAAAACTTCCAATAAATAATTTTGAATGCCTAACCTATATTTCAATTATCCGTTTAGATAAATATTAAGCTTTTTTATTATCATTTTGTAACTTTTTGTAAAATACTACGTATATATAATAGACCTTTTAAATAACTAAAAAATTTAAGCTACTACATGAGACAACTTAAAATCACAAAACAGGTTACTAATAGAGAAACCGCATCGTTAGACAAATATTTACAGGAAATTGGAAAAGTGGATTTAATAACCGCTGAAATGGAAGTTGAATTAGCCCAACGGATTAGAGCTGGTGACCAAGTTGCGTTAGAAAAATTAACTAAAGCAAATCTACGTTTTGTGGTATCAGTAGCAAAACAATATCAAAATCAAGGTTTAACGTTACCCGATTTAATTAATGAAGGTAATTTAGGATTAATAAAAGCGGCTAAACGTTTTGATGAAACTCGTGGTTTTAAATTTATTTCTTATGCTGTTTGGTGGATTAGACAATCTATTTTACAAGCCTTAGCAGAACAATCAAGAATTGTGCGTTTACCATTAAATAAAATTGGTTCTATTAATAAAATCAATAAAATGTATGCGTTTTTAGAGCAAGAAAATGAACGTCCTCCTTCTGCTGAAGAAATTGCTAAAAAATTAGATATGACTATAAATGACGTTAAGGAATCTATGAAGAATTCTGGTCGTCACGTATCTATGGATGCTCCATTAATTGAAGGTGAAGACTCTAACTTATACGATGTGTTGAATACTGGTGATTCTCCAAATCCAGATAGAGCTTTATTACACGAATCTTTAAAAGTTGAAATTGAACGTGCTTTAGAAACTTTGACGCCGCGTGAAGCAGATGTTGTTATGCTATATTTTGGTTTAGGCGATGCTCACCCAATGACCTTAGAAGAAATTGGTGAAACTTTCGATTTAACTCGTGAACGTGTTCGTCAAATTAAAGAAAAAGCTATCAGACGTTTAAAACATACTTCAAGAAGCAAAATTTTAAAAACATATTTAGGATAATTCTAGTAATTTAGAGAATTATTTTAATACAAAAAGAAAAACTCTCGAAAATTTCGAGAGTTTTTCTTTTTAAAAGTTATTTTTGCTAAAACAAATCTACAAAATGAAAACATATATTGCTCCTTCAATTTTATCGGCTAATTTTGGAAATTTACAACAAGAAGTTGAAATGATTAATAAAAGTGATGCCGATTGGTTTCATGTTGATGTAATGGATGGCGTTTTTGTTCCTAACATTTCCTTTGGAATGCCTGTTATAAAAGCAATTAAAAAACATGCTGAAAAAACATTAGATGTTCATTTAATGATCGTTAATCCAGATAAATTTATCAAAGATTTTAAAGATGCAGGAGCAGATATTTTAACCGTTCATTATGAAGCTTGTACACATTTGCACCGAACTGTTCAAGCCATAAAAGCAACAGGAATGAAAGCAGGAGTTTCATTAAATCCACATACACCAATTGCAGTTTTAGAAGATATTATTAAAGATTTGGATTTAGTATTAATTATGAGTGTAAATCCTGGATTTGGTGGACAAAAATTCATCGAAAATACTTATAAAAAAATAGCTCAACTTAAAAAGTTAATTGAATATTCTGGATCTAAAGCACTTATTGAAGTTGACGGTGGCGTTACCGATAAAAATATTCAAAAATTAGCATCAAAAGGAGTAAATGCTTTTGTTGCTGGAAGTTTTGTGTTTAAAAGTAAAAATCCTTCTGAAACAATAAGTACTTTAAAAAAATTAGTTTCTGAATAAAAATAGATAAACTTTTGTTCGGATTTTAGTATAAAAATATCTGATTGTTCGTAATTAGTACTAATAAATAACAACGTCATGCTGAATTCATTTCAGCATCTCATTACCATTTAATAACCAGTATTTTTTGAGTTTAGGATAACAGACATTATGTTAGATTACGGATATACAAAAAAATATTATTAAAACTTCAAACTGTAAAAGTATCTTTTAAAACAGGTACTTTATCAAAAGACGAATCCCAACAACAGCAATTAATATAGCTGTTCCTCTTTTTAAATTAATTGGTGAAATAACTTTTGTACTCAACCTTGAGCCTATTTGACCTCCAATTAAAACGGTCATCATCAACATAATGGTAATAGTTGGTTTAATTGAAAAATCAGGATTTAAATATTGTCCCATTAACCCTGCTATTGAATTCACTAAAATAAAAAAGCTAGAGGTTGCTGCAATTCTTTTGGGAGTATCCCATTTTGTTAAATGTAAAAGTGGTGCTAAAAAAATGCCTCCACCAATACCAACCATTCCAGAAATAAATCCAATTCCACCTCCATAAGAAATATTTTTTAATACCGATTTTTTAAAGTTGACTTGCTCACTTTTTTTAGAAATATATTTTGAAGACCACATTAAAACAGCAGCTATTAAAAGTGTAACACCTAAAAGGATAAAGAAAAAAGAATGACTTATTTTTAAAGAGCCTCCTATAAAAGCCATTGGAACACTCAACAACACTAAAGGAAAAATCTTTTTCCAATTAAACAAATTATTTTTCATATACAGAAAAGTACCACCAGATACAACAACAATATTACACAACAAAGCTATTGCTCTAATTTGGGTGAACGCCAATGATGTTAATGTTAAAACAGCTAAATAACTTGAACCTCCACCAAAACCAACAGATGAATAAAGAATTGCTATTAAAAAAAAGAAAAATATTATTTCCCAATTTAACATTAAAGTATTTAATATATCTTGAAATATTAGCATAATTCTTTTAAATAAAATTACTTTTAAACTTACAACAAAATTAAAGGTTAAAATTGGTTTATAAACTGATAAATATTAGGGAAATTTAATACTATCAAGTTTAAAATTAAGGATTAAAAAAAACTCCAACTTTTGGTTGAAGGTTCAACTTGTGACCCCGGCAGGATTCAAACCTGCAACCGCTGGAGCCGAAATCCAGTGCGCTATTCAGTTGCGCCACGAGGCCTTTAATTTTCTTGTAATTGTAAAGATTTTATAAATTCTCTACCTACTCCTGATTTTAAATATTTTTCTCTTTCTCTTGCTTCTAATCTTGTTTTAAACGCTTCTTTAAAAATAACTTCCCAAGGTGCGTATGCTTTTGTTGATTTATTTTGTTTTGTATTATGCTCCTTTAATCTTCTCTCTATATCAATAGTCATGCCTGTATATTTTCTATTGTGCTTTTTACTATAAAGAACATATACATAAAACATATTATATTATATCATTTAATTTTCAAGTCCGAAACCTGCCTGCCGGCAGGCAGGTCCAGTGCGCTATTCAGTTGCGCCACGAGGCCTTTAATATTTATGAAAGTAATTTTTTTACAACCATTGATATAGCTTTACCATCAGCTTTACCTGCTAATTCTTTTGAAGCCATTCCCATAACTTTTCCCATATCTTTCATTGAAGAGGCTTCAACAGTTTTAACAATTTTTGAAATAATTTCTACTACTTTTTCTTCACTTAGTTGCTCAGGTAAAAATTGTGCAATTATATTTGCTTGTGCTAATTCTGGTTTAGCCAAATCATTTCTGTTTTGTTCTTGATAAACAGCTGCACTATCTTTACGTTGTTTTACTAATTTTTGGACAATTTTTAATTCTTCCTCTTCCGATAATTCTTCTGATGCTCCTCCTTTTGTTTGTGCTAATAAAATTTCAGATTTTATTGCTCTTAAAGATGCTAATGCTACTTGATCTTTAGATTTCATAGCATTTTTAATTTTACTCATTACTTTATTTTGCAAACTCATGTGTAAACTAATTTAGTTTTGCGAAGATAAAAAAAAAGAACTCGAAAATCTTCTTTTAATATAAGATTTTCGAGTTAAAACTTAGAAAACAATTCTAAGGGTCTTAGTCCTTGGGCAATATTTTAATCTACATTATCATGTAAAAATGAGTTATTTGATCTAAATTGAATATTATCATTCTCATCAACTTCTAAAGAAGTACGAGATTGATTAATTTCAGAGGAATGGGTAGTTTCATTTAATTCTACTCCCATTCTCTTATAAGCTGGTTCTTTTTCTATATCATCAATTTTTTTCTTGATATTATTTATAAATTTATAATTGAAATTTTTCATTTCATCACGTCTTTCAGAGGCTCTTTTTTGTAATTCTTCAATAGTTAAATCTAATGGAGAAACTTCTTTATAATCTACAACTTCTTGATTATTAATTTCTTCTTTTGAACTAAGTGTAAATTTTAGCTCTTCTTCAATAACAGTTTCAACTTTAGCTTTTGGTTTTGTTGCTTTTGTTAAATTATCTTCTAATTCAGTATAATCTTCTAATGAAAAATAAACTTCCTCTTCTACTTTTTTACTAGACTCAACAATTTCATGATTATTAACTTCAAATTTTTCAGCGTTTATACTATTTTTAGAAGTAATTTTTTGGGCTTCTTTAATTGGCAAATCAAAAGTAAAGGATATTTGATTTTCATCTTCAATAGGTTCTTCTTTTTCTTCAATAAGTTCAGATTTAATTTCTGTAATTTCAAATTCTTCAACATTTTCTACCAACACTTCATCATAAACTATATCAATATTTTTAATGAATTCGGTAGTTGGAATTAAGCTAACTTCTTCCTCCAAGTCTTCTCCTAAATCATATATAATTTTGTCTTCATTAATAAAGGTTTCCTCACTTTTATTTTCTTCATCTATTTTAACGGTATTCTGTACTGTTTTTTCGTTAAAATCAAAAGTAGCTTCCTGCTCATCATTTAAAATATGTTTAATTATTTTTGGATCCGTATTTGCAATTTCATATTGCTGATCTTTAGTAAATCCAGTTGCAATTATAGTAACAGAAATGGCATCGCCTAAAGATTCATCTTCACCAACTCCCATAATAATATTTACATTTGATTTAGCTTCAGATTGAATGTAATCGTTAATTTCTCCTATTTCATCAATAGTAATTTCTTCTGTACCAGAAACAATTAACAATAACACATTTTTAGCTCCTGTAATTTTATTATCATTTAACAATGGAGAATCTAACGCTTTGGTAATTGCTTCTTCTGAACGATCAACACCTGCTGCTGAAGCAGAACCCATTATAGCAGTTCCACTATTCGATAAAACTGTTTTAGCATCTTTTAAATCGATATTTTGAGTGTAATGATGCGTAATTACTTCAGCAATTCCTCTTGCGGCCGTTGATAAAACTTCATCCGCTTTTGAAAAGCCTGCTTTAAATCCTAAATTGCCATAAACTTCACGCAATTTGTTATTATTAATAACCACTAATGAATCTACATATTCACGTAATTTATCAATTCCTTTTTGAGCCTGTTCATTTCTAGTCTTTCCTTCAAAAGAAAAAGGTGTTGTTACAATACCAATAGTTAACAAATCTAATTCACGAGCCACTTTTGCAATAACTGGTGCTGCACCTGTACCGGTGCCTCCACCCATACCAACAGTAATAAATACCATTTTAGAATGTGATGAAAGCATTTCTCTAATTTCTTGAATACTTTCCATTGCGGCCTGCTCACCAACTTCAGGATTTGCACCAGCTCCTAATCCTTCGGTTAAAGAAACTCCTAACTGAATTTTAGTAGGTATTGGACTATTTTGTAATGCTTGAGCATCGGTATTACAAATTATAAAATCTACACCGTTTATTCCTTGTGAAAACATGTGGTTTACAGCATTGCTACCACCACCTCCAACGCCGATTACTTTTATAACGTGCGACTTATTTTTTGGTAAATCGAATGAAATGTTATTAAAATCTGAATTGCTCATAATATATGTATTGGTATTTTTCTTTCTTATTCTATTTATTCTGCATTATCTAAAAAATCTCTAAACTTATCTGCCCATTTTTCAAAAATTGATTTTTTAGGTTGTTTTGCTTCTTTTTCCTCAGTACTATCCTTTTCTTTTTCTTGAGAAGCATCATCTGAAATTTCGCTTTCTTTATCTTTATCTTTTTCTAGTTTATTTAATCCATTCATTAATAAGCCTACAGCAGTAGCATATTGTGGACTTGACAAGCTTTCATCAGAATCTCCTGCTAAATTCTCATTTGGATATCCAATTCTAGTATCCATTCCAGTTATATATTCAACAAGCTGTTTTAAATGTTTTAATTGAGCTCCTCCACCTGTTAAAACGATACCTGCAATTAGCTTTTTTTTAGGTTCTTCATGTCCATAATTTTTTATTTCCATAAATACCTGTTCAACAATTTCAACTACTCTGGCATGAATTATTTTAGATAAATTTTTAAGTGTAATTTCTTTTGGATCTCTTCCCCTTAACCCTGGAATTGATACAATTTCATTTTCTTTATTTTCTCCTGGCCAAGCGGAACCAAATTTCGTTTTTAATAATTCAGCCTGTTTTTCAATAATAGAGCAACCTTCCTTAATATCTTCAGTAATCACATTTCCGCCAAATGGTACCACAGCCGTATGACGAATTATTCCATTTTTAAAAATGGCTAAATCAGTAGTTCCTCCTCCTATATCAATCAACGCAACCCCTGCTTCTTTTTCTTCATTACTTAAAACTGCTTCTGCAGAAGCTAGTGGTTCTAAGGTAATACCTGCCAAATCAAGACCTGCACTTTTAATACAGCGCCCAATATTTCTAATAGAAGAAACTTGCCCAACTACTACATGAAAATTAGCTTCTAATCTACCTCCATACATTCCAACTGGCTCTGTAATTTCAGATTGCCCATCTACTTTAAATTCCTGTGGTAACACATGAATTATTTCTTCACCAGGTAACATTACTAATTTATAAACTTGCTTTTCAAGTTTTTCTAAATCTTCGTCATTAATAACTTCTTCAGAATTTGGTCTAGTGATATAATCACTATGTTGTAAACTTCTAATATGCTGACCTGCAATGCCTACTACAGCTTCATGAATTTTTATCCCAGAAACTGCAATAGCTTCATCTACAGCCGCTTGAATTGATTGAATGGTTTGAGTTATATTATTAACAACGCCTCTATGCACTCCTAAGCTTTTCGCTTTTCCTGTACCAAGTATCTCAATTTTTCCATATTCATTTCTACGACCAATCATAGCAACAATTTTTGTTGTTCCTATATCCAATCCTACTGAAATATCATTGTGTTCCATAATTTACTTTTTTGTACACACAACCTGATTGTTGTATTTTAAATTTATTAATGCGTAATTATTAATAGTTTTATCACCAATTGATTTATTCAAAAACGATTTTAAATTCTGTAATTTTTGATTTAAATTTTTCAGATTTCCAACTAAAATTTTTTGATTACCAATCCTTGTATTTAAAATGAATTCATTTTCATCGCTTTTTTGAATGCTTATGCATAAATTTTTTAAAATTTTATCTCTCAAAATTGCCGTTACCAGTTTATAAATTTTAGCATTATCCTTTTTATTACCAGCTCCAAAAACCAACATAACTCTTTCAGAGTAATTAGGTGATAAAGGCATTGTTTCACCCTGTTTATCAATGTAATAACTCTTATTATTTGTTATAACTCTGGCAATAGGTGTTCGCTGTTTAACTCTTGCTTTTAACAAGCCATCAACGGTTAAATAAACAGCAGCATTTTCAACCATGGGGTGAGCAAGCACTTTTGACTCCAATTTATGTAAATCTATAACAGATTTTGCAATGTTTTTAGGGGTTTCATTTTTTTGTATTAACAATTTATTAACCATTTGATAACTCATAAAAAGATTAGTTCCTTTCTCAAATTGAACTTCTATTTTTTTTACTTTTTCTTGATCATTTTTATGATTTGAAAATCCGTATAAAAAAATTACCAATGCAAGTAATGCAATCCCTTTTATGTAAATCCCGTTAATCTTCACTTTTTAATTTCTGAGTTACTTTTTCAACTAATTCACCAATATCTCCAGCTCCAATCATTACCACAACAGAAGCTTTAGATTTTTTTATATTAGCTACTATATATTTTTTACTAGAAAGTAGCTTATTTTTATTCTCAATTTTCTCTAAAAGCCAGTTCGATGTAATTCCTTTTATAGGTTTTTCGCGTGCAGGATAAATATCCAACAAAATAACTTCATCAAATCTGGACAAGCTTTTTGCAAAATCATCTGCAAAATCTTTAGTTCTACTAAATAAATGGGGTTGAAAAATGCCAATATTCTTTCTATTTGGATACATTTCTTTTACAGCATCTACAATCGCATTTATTTCTGTAGGATGATGTGCATAATCATCAATTAACACGAGTTTTTCTGTTTTAATTTTATAAGAAAAACGTCTTTTTACGCCTTTAAATGTTAGTAAAGCCTTAGCAATGGCCGGAATTGAAATTCCAAAACTATTTGCCATTGCCAAAGCTGCCACCGTATTTAGCACATTATGTTTTCCGGGTAAATTAATTTGTATATTTTTTACAATTTCAGTAGGTGTTTTTATGTCAAAAACATAACTACCTTGGTTAATTTTTAAATTGGTTGCTGAATAATCTGCAGTTTCATTCACCGCAAAGGTTTTCCCAAAAATGGACAATCCTTTTTTAACAAAAAGAGTCTCTGATACCTTACTTGCAAATTCTTTAAAAGAATCTTCTAATGCTGTTTTATTTTTATAAATATCTAAATGATCTGCATCCATAGAAGTTATACAAGCAATGTTTGGTGAAAGATTTAAAAAGGATCGATCAAATTCATCAGCTTCAACAACCGTAACTTTATCTCCTCCTAATATTAAATTTGAATTATAATTTTCAGAAATTCCTCCTAAAAAAGAAGTTGCATTTACTTTATTAACTTCTAAAATATGACCTAAAATAGTTGAAGTAGTTGTTTTTCCGTGCGTTCCTGCAACTGCTAAACAAAACGTATTTTTTGTGATTTCGCCCAACATTTCAGAACGTTTTAAAACGGTAAATCCGTTTTTATTAAAAAAAATTAATTCGTTATTGTCTGTTGGAATTGCAGGTGTAAAAACAATAATTGTGTTCTCTTTATTTTTAAATTGCTCAGGAATTAATGTAACAGCATCTTCAAAATGAATTGTTATGTTTTTTTCTGAAAGTGATTTGGTTATCGTAGTTTCTACTCGGTCATACCCTGCCACTATTTTTCCTGTACTACTAAAATAGTTTGCCAAAGCACTCATTCCTATGCCTCCAATGCCAATAAAATAAACGTTATGTATATTGTTTAAATTCAATTAATTATTTGTTATTAATTTTTCTATTTCTTTAATTATATTTTTTGTTGCATTTGGTAATGCTAATTTTTTGATATTTTCACTTAGTGTTTTTTGCAAATTTTCATCTGTGATTAATTCATTAAAAACAGATTGAAACCTTGCTAGTTCATTTTCTTTTAATAATAATGCTGCATTTTTGTGAACTACAGCCAATGCATTTTTAGTTTGATGATCTTCCGCTACATTTGGAGAAGGAATAAAGATTACAGGTTTTCCAATAATACATAATTCAGAAACCGTACTAGCACCTGCTCTACTAATTACAAAATCGGCTGCGGCAAAAGTTAAATCCATTTTATTCAAAAAAGCATAGGTTTTTACGCCTTCTAATTCATCAAATTTTTTGAATTCATTATAATACAAATTGCCTGTTTGCCAAATTATTTGAATGTGTTTTGAAACCAGCCATTTGATATTTTCCTGAATTAGATTATTGATAGCTCTTGCACCTAAACTTCCACCTAAAATCAACACTATTTTTTTGTTTGTATCTAACTCAAAAAAAGAAATTGCTTCTTGCCTTTTATTTTCACTATTTAACAAATCTTGACGAACAGGATTTCCTGTTTTTACAATTTTATCTTTAGGGAAAAACCGCTCTAATCCGTCATAAGCCACACAAATTTTATCCGCTTTTTTACTTAACAATTTATTGGTTATTCCAGGATATGAATTTTGTTCTTGAATAACTGTTTTTATATTTAAAAGATTGGCAACATATAAAGTTGGTCCACTAGCAAATCCGCCAGTTCCAATTACAATGTTCGGTTTAAATTTTTTAATAATTGTATATGCTTTAAATAAGCTGCTTATCAATTTTAAAGGAAATAATAAATTTTTGAGCGTTAATTTTCTTTGAATTCCAGAAATCCATAATCCTTTTATATCATAACCCGCTTGTGGTACTTTTTGCATTTCCATTCTATCCTTTGATCCAACAAATAAAAACGAAGCATTTTCATACTTTTTCTTTAACTCGTTGGCTATAGAAATTGCTGGATAAATGTGACCTCCTGTGCCACCTCCGCTAATTAATATGTTAATGGATTGCTTCATGTAAAATATCTAAAGGGTTTTCATCTAATTCATTCGGTACAATTTCTTTTTCTGCGGTTACACTTAATATAATTCCGATAGCAATACAAGTCATCCAAATTGAAGTTCCTCCACTACTAATTAAAGGTAAATTTTGACCTGTAACTGGGAACAAATTCACCGCTACCGCCATATTAATTATCGCTTGAAAAATTATTGGTAAACCAACTCCTATTATCATTAATGAGGCAAAAATACTTATCGCTTTTTGAGCTGCTACTAAAATTCGAATTAGCAATGCTAAATACATTATAATCACAAATAATGCCCCTACCAATCCCCATTCTTCAATAATAATGGCGAATATAAAATCAGAAGATGATTGTGGTAAAAAGTTTTTTTGCACACTTTTACCTGCTCCTTTACCAAATAAACTTCCTGTTGCAATAGCTATTTTTGCTTTTTCAACCTGGTATCCTTCTTTTGCATCTTTATTTGAAAAATTTTCAACCCTACTAATCCAAGTATCTACTCTATTAGGCATAACTGTAGGAAAAGCCTTTGCAACCAACATAAAAAAAGCTAAAGAAACTAATCCAAATCCTATGATATACATTAAATATTTTAAAGGATAACCACCTACAAAAGTGAGCATTAAAACCATTGAAAAAATGATTGCCGTTGTAGAAAAATTTGCGGGTAAAATTAAGGACAAAATAACACCTACTGGTAACCATAATTGCCATAGGCTATCTTTAAACGTAATTTTTTTTTCTTTATTTTTTGATAAATAACGTGCCACATAAACCATTAAAACAATACTTGCTAAAGCAGAAGTTTGAAAGCCAACACCAATAAATGGTATTTGAATCCATCTACTTGCATTTGCCCCATTTATGGTATGACCTTGCGTTAACGTATAAGCTAATAATATAAAAACAAACGGAAGAATTATCACTGAAATTCCACTAAAATATCTAAATGGAATTTTATGAACTCCATAAATAATTAAAAATCCTAAAAACAACAATATTCCATGTTTTACTAGATAATAAGTTGGTGTTCCAGAATTTGCAACGTACACTAAATTTGTACTTGCACTATAAACTGGCATAAATGATAGCAATGCTAAAACTGCTACAATTGCCCAAATGGCTTTATCACCTTCAATATTTTTTAGGATTTTTTTCACTAATTACAACTCTTTTATTGCTTGTTTAAATTGGTTTCCTCTATCTTCATAATTATCAAACAAATCAAAACTTGCACAAGCTGGCGATAATAATACCGTATCACCTTTTTCGGCAATTTTATAAGCAACTTTAACGGCTTCTTCTGCTCCAGCAGTTTCAACAATTAAATTGATAACATTCCCAAATGTTTGCACAATTTTCTGATTATCAAGTCCTAAACAAATAATTGCCTTCACTTTTTCACGGACCAAAGGCATTAACTCTAAATAATCATTTCCTTTATCTACCCCGCCAACAATCCAAACTGTTGGAGATTGCATACTATCTAATGCGTAAAAAGTTGCATTTATGTTGGTAGCTTTTGAATCATTTATATATTGAACTCCGTTAATTTTTAACACAGACTCTAAACGATGTGCGGCTCCTTCAAAATCTTCTAAACTTTCTCTAATAGTGTTTTGCCTTACTTTTAACAAGGTTGTTGCCATGGCTGCTGCCATTGCGTTTTTAGTATTGTGTTTTCCTTTTAATGCTAGTGTTGAAATACTCATTATTGAATTTTCTATATTATTATATTTTATTATGATGTTGTTATTTCTTATAAATGCTCCTTCTTCTAATTCTTTTTCAGTAGAAAAAGGAAGTAATTTTGATTTTATTTTATTAGTTTTTAACCATTTTGAAATGACTTTATCTTCATTATCATATATTAAATAATCTTCTTCAGTTTGATTTTTAGTTATTCTAAATTTTGAATTGATATAGTTTTCAAATTTGTAATTATACCGATCTAAATGGTCGGGTGTTATATTGGTAATAATGGCAATACTTGGCTTAAAATTTTTAATGCCATCGAGCTGGAAACTACTTAATTCCAACACTTCATAATCCACTTTATCTTCAGCAACCTGTTGTGCAAAACTTTTACCAATGTTACCTCCCATTCCAACATTTAGCTGTGCATTTTTTAAAATGTGATGCACTAACATAGTTGTTGTTGTTTTCCCGTTTGAACCTGTAATTCCAATAATTTTAGCATTACAAAAAGTAAAAGCAAACTCAATTTCAGAAATTATCGGAATATCTCTATCCTTAATTTCTTTTATAATTTGAGTAGTATCTGGTATTCCAGGGCTTTTAACAACAATATCTGCTTCAAAAATTATAGCTTTAGAATGTTGTCCTTCTTCAAAAGAAATTTCATTATTTAAAAGAACGTTTTTATATTTTTTAGTTATGCTTCCTGCATCAGAAACAAAAACTTTATAATTTTTTTGTTTACCTAAAATGGCAGCTCCAACGCCGCTTTCACCAGCACCTAAAATCACCAATTTCATTTTATCGTAATTTTAAAGTGATAATGGTAAATACTGCTAACAATATTCCTATAATCCAAAATCGGACAACGATTTTACTTTCATGATATCCTGACTTTTGAAAATGATGATGTAATGGTGACATTTTAAAAATCCGTTTACCAACTCCATATCTTTTCTTGGAGTATTTAAAATAACTTACTTGAAGGATTACGGATAAATTTTCAACTAAAAACACGCCTGCCAAAATAGGAATAAGCAATTCTTTACGTACCGCAATAGCTAAAACTGCAATTACTGCACCAATGGTTAAACTACCAGTATCTCCCATAAATATTTGAGCGGGATACGTGTTATACCATAAAAACCCAATTAAAGCTCCAACAAAAGCAGAAATAAAAACCGTCATTTCCCCAGAATTTGGGATGTACATAACATCCAAATAATTCGCAAAGATGATATTACCTGATACCCAGGCAAAAATCCCTAAAGTAAGTACAATTATCGCCGAAGAACCCGCTGCTAGCCCATCAATTCCATCCGTTAAATTTGCTCCATTTGAAACTGCTGTTATAATAAAAATTACAATTGGTATAAATATTAACCAAGCATAATCTTTTAATCCATTTCCAAATAAATTAAGTGCATCAGCATAATTTAGTTCGTTATTTTTGACAAATGGAATGGTTGTTTTGGTTGATTTTTCAGCTTTTCCAAATAAAATCGGTGTGCCGTTTTCTGTAACATATTGAAATTTTACAGGAAGTTTTTGCTTAATAGTAACTTGTGGATTAAAATATAACATGCCACCAACAAAAATTCCTAATGTGATTTGACCTAATATTTTAAATCTTCCTTTTAATCCTTCTTTATTTTTTTTAAAAATTTTAATATAATCATCAATAAAACCAATAGCACCCATCCAAAGCATGGTTACAATTAAAATGATAATGTAAATATTTTCTATTTTAGCAAGTAATAATACCGGAATTAATGTTGCTAAAATAATAATTATTCCACCCATTGTAGGTGTTCCAGCTTTTTCTATTTGACCTGTTAAACCTAAATCTCTAACAGATTCACCTACTTGTTTTCGTTGTAAAAAATCAATAATTCGTTTACCGTAAATGGTTGAAAATAATAATGAAATTATAAAGGCAAAAGCAGACCTAAAGGTAATGTATTGAAACAATCCTGCACCAGCTATACTGTAGTGTTTTTCTAAATATTCAAATAAATAATACAACATTTTTAACTTGCTATTGCTTTAAAATTTTTAGTTATTTCTTCATAATCATCAAAATGATTTCTTATTCCTTTTATTTCTTGATAGGTTTCATGACCTTTTCCTGCAATTAAAATAATATCTCCTTTTACGGCTAGTTTAGATGCCATTTTTATGGCTTGTGATCGTTCTAAAATATGAACCACTTTTTTTAAATTAATTTGCTCTACACCAGCTTCCATTTCATCAATAATAGTTTGAGGATTTTCACTTCTAGGATTATCTGAAGTGAATATTACTTGAGAGCTTAATTGAGAAGCTATACGCCCCATAACAGGACGTTTAGCTTTATCTCTATCACCTCCGCATCCCACAACGGTAATTATTTGATTGTTTTTATTTTTTAAATTTTGTATCGTTTGAAGTACATTTTTTAACGCATCTGGTGTATGAGCATAATCAATTACCACCACTATTCCATTTTTAGAAGTTAGGTACTGAAAACGACCTTTTACACTATTTAACTGACTTATAATTGTTAATATCTTAATAGATTCTAATCCGAATAATTTGGCAACACCATAAATTGCTGTTAAGTTATAGGCGTTAAATTCTCCAACTAAATGTGTCCAAACTTCTTGATTATTTATAGACAATAACAATCCTGAAAATCTATTTTCTATAATTTTAGCTTTAAAGTCTGCCATAGTTTTTAAAGCATAAGTATATTTTTTAGCTTTAGTATTTTGCAACATTACTAATCCATTTTTATCATCAGTATTTACCAAAGCATTCGCTGATTTTGGTAAAGCATCAAAAAATGATTTTTTTACATCACGGTATTCTTTAAAGGTTTTATGATAATCTAAATGATCGTGAGTTAAATTGGTGAAAACACCCGTATCAAAAAGTAATCCTTCTGTTCTTTTTTGGTGAATTCCATGAGAACTAACTTCCATAAAACAGAAAGAAACTTCTTTTTCAACCATTTTATTTAAATAGTAATTTATGGCTATAGAATCTGGTGTGGTATGTGTTGCTTTAAACTCTTTATCATTAACCAAAATTTTAACGGTAGAAAATAAACCTACTTTAAAACCAGCTTTTTTAAATAATTCATATAATAATGTGGCAATGGTTGTTTTTCCATTGGTCCCTGTAATTCCTATTAATTTTAATTTAGATGAAGGATTGTTGTAGAAATTAGCAGCTATAATTGCCAATGCCGAATTGCTATTTGCTACTTGTACATAAACCACATTTGCGATTAAATTACTTGGTAATTCTTCACAAACAATTGAAGTAGCACCTAATTCAATAGCTTTATTTATAAATTTATGACCGTTAAAAACCAGACCTTTTTGAGCTACAAACATGCTGTTTTTGATTACTTTACGCGAATCAAAAACAACATTTGCAACCGCTACATTAACATTCCCCACAACGGAATTTATAGCTACCTTATTTAATATGTTTTTAACGATTTTCAATTAGGTTGATAATTTTAAAACTACTGTTTTGCCCTTACTTATTTTTTCTCCTTTTTTTATAGATTGTTCCACTACTTTACCCGTTCCTTCACAAGTAACTTTTAATCCCAAATTTTCAAGAAAAGGAATGGCATCCATTTCTGCCATTCCTTTTAAATTAGGCATCGTCCGAGTTGCCTTATTTGAGATGGTGTAGTAAGAATTATAGTTGTTTTTTACACTTGCAAAATTGCGTGTATCATTTGCATTGATGACTTTAACATCTGGATTTGAAGTGTAAATTTTTTGAGCAATATCTTTAAAAACAGGGCCAGAAACATCTGCACCGTAATACCCTTTTTGAACTTTTGGTTTGAAAATAACTACAATACAAGAATACTTAGGATTTTTTGCTGGAAAATATCCTGTAAAAGAAGAAACATATCTTTTATTTTTATTCCAATCTGGCATCCAATATTCTGTTCGTGCAGTTCCTGTTTTGCCAGCCATAGAAAAGTTTTTACTATATAGTTTTTTAGCAGTTCCAAGCTTAACCACATTTTTAAGTAATTCCTGTACTTCTGATATAATTTGTTTTGAGCAAATAGCTGGGTCAATTACTTCTTTTTCAAAATATTTATGATGTTGATTTCTTGATCTAATTTCTTTTACAAATCTAGGCTTCACCATTTCACCGTTATTGGCAATTGCATTGTAAAAAGTTAAAATTTGTAAAGGAGTCATTCTTAAATTATATCCATAAGCAATAGATGGTAATGCATTTTTACTCCATTTTTTATCTCCAGGTGAAGGAATTTCCGGATAACCTTCTCCTTTAATAGTTAACCCTAACTGTTTATCTAAGTGCATACCTTTTAATGCATTTATAAACTTACTTGGCTTATCCTTAAAATGATCATCTATTAAACGAGCAAATCCAATATTTGAAGAAACCTCAAATGCTTTTGCGGCTGAAATTACTCCGTGTCCACCTCTTTTAGAATCGTGAATATATCTACCATACATTTTAAATTTTCCATCTTTAGTGTCTACAATAGTACTGGTATCAATTGCTTTTAATTTTAAAGCAGCTACTAATGACATCAATTTAAAAGCTGAACCAGGTTCTATAGATTCATACACTGCATAATTTCGTTTTTCATAATATTTTCCTTCCGAATTAATTCCCAAATTAGAAATTGCTTTTATCTCGCCAGTTTTTGTTTCCATAACTACCACACAACCGTGTTCTGCATGGTAATATTCTAACTGCCTTAAAAGAGAGTGATGTGCAATATCCTGAATGTTTACATTTAACGTAGTAATAACATCTTTACCATCAACTGGATCTTTTTCATTGGAATCACTAATTGGTCTCCATTGTCCTTTAGCAATTTTTTGTTTCATTCTCCAACCAAACTTACCGCGTAAATACTTTTTATAAGCACCTTCTATTCCTGGTCCACCTCTATAATCATCATATCCAATAGTACGTTCTGCAACTTTACCTAAAGGATGTGCACGTACGGTAGATTGTTCTGCAATAAAACCACCTTTATACATTCCTAATTTAAAAATAGGAAAGTGTTTGATTTTCATATAATTAATATATCCAAGTCCTCTTGCAATAAATAAATATCTATTTTTATTAGTTCGTGCTTTTCTGATTTTAGTTTCCCAATAAAAAGAAGTGTTTCCTAATAATCCTGATAAAGATTTAGACAAACTACGTATGTTTTTTTCAAATATTTCACCATCAATAGTTACTGCATCTATCCTAATTTCATACTCCGATTTTGATGTAGCAAGTAAGCTACCATCATCTGAAAAAACATTGCCTCTATTGGCAAAAATAGTGTCGTTTTTAAGTGTAAGCTGTTGTGATAATTTCCGATACTTATCTCCCTCAACATACTGTATGTTAACTAGTTTTATAAGTATAGCAATCATGAATAATACTACAAATGCAAATACTATATATAATTTATTTAATATGCTTTTTTTGGTTGTTGACAAGGTTATTTAACAGGTTTTGAGGTTACTTTAATAATTTCAGGCGGATTTTCGCTTGGCTGTAATCCTAATTCTTTTACTTTATTTTTAATGTTTGATTCTAACTTTATTTTCATTGCTATTGAACGTGTATCTACAAATTCAGCTTTTAATTCTTTAATTTCTTTATTCAATTTTGCAATTTCTAAAACTTGCCTATCTGCATAATGTGCACTTGAAATCATAAACAACATTAACACCACTACAAAAACCAAAAACTTCCAATTTTTTAAAGCATCATCACTGATTAAAAAATTACCTTTAAGAATATTGTATATGTTTTTTTTAATTTTTGACATTTATTTTAAAGTTGCTATTCTTAGTTTTGCACTACGTGCTCTATTATTTAATTTAATTTCATCTATACTTGGAATTATTAATTTTCCAATTTTTTTCATTGGAACTGAAATATTCCCATAAAAATCTTTCTCTGGTTCCCCTTCAAACATTCCGTTTTTTATAAATCGTTTTACTAATCTATCTTCTAATGAATGATAAGAAATTACACTTAACCGTCCATTAGGATTTAACAATTCAGGAACTTGTAATAAAAATTCTTTTAAAGCTTCCATCTCCTGATTTACCTCAATTCTAATCCCTTGAAATATTTGAGCCAAAACTTTATGCTCTTTAGATTTCGGAATAAAATCATTCAACACTTGTTTTAAATCGAAACTTGTTTTAATCGGTTTCTCGATTCTTGCTTCTGCTATTTTTTTAGCTAAACTTCTGGCATTTCTTAATTCGCCATATTGAAACAGCACATCACTTAATTGAGATTCTTTATAGTTATTAATTACTCCGTAGGCGGTTAACACGTCGGTTTGATTCATTCTCATATCCAAATCTGCATTAAACCGAGTTGAAAATCCTCGTTCAGCTACATCAAATTGATGTGAGGAAACTCCTAAATCTGCTAAAATTCCATCTACTTTTTTTATATTGTAAAACCGTAAATACCTTTTTATATATCTAAAATTCTGCGGAATTAAAGTAAAGCGTTCATCTTCTAAACTATTTTGTTTTGCATCTTCATCTTGGTCAAAGGCAAATAATTTTCCATCTCTATTTAAATATTTCAAAATTTCTTTAGAATGACCTCCGCCTCCAAAGGTTACATCTACATAAATACCATTTGGCTTAATTGCTAAACCATCAATGCTTTCTTTTAAAAGTACGGGGTTATGATAATTCATGATCGGCATCAGTTACATTACCCATAACATCTTCTGCTAAATCAGCAAAATCTACTGTAGCATCATCAATAGCTTTCTCATACTTTTCTTTATCCCATATTTCAATAATATTCAAGGCTGATGAAAGCACCACTTCTTTAGAAATTCCAGCAAAATTTTGTAAATCTTTAGGAATTAATAACCTTCCAGAATTATCCAACTCTATTGTTTTTACTCCTGCAGTAAACCGTCTAATAAAGTCGTTATTTTTCTTTACAAAACGATTAAGTTTATTGACCTTTGTCATTAATAAAGTCCACTCTGCCATTGGGTACAATTCCAAACATGGCTGAAAAACAGATCGTTTTAATACAAAGCCATCTTGCAATATTGGTGAAAGTTGTTTCTTTAAACTTGCGGATAAAGTAAGCCTCCCCTTTACATCTGCTTTACATTCATATGTTCCTATTAAATTAACCATAGTTCGTTTTGGACTTATTCAAAAATATAAATTATTTCCCACTTTTACCCACTTTTCTCCACTTTGTTAATAACTTTTGTTTTATTCACATGTTATTAAGCTAAAAAATTGAACTACAATCAGTTGAAATTTAAAATTTAAGCAATTTCAAAACCCTAGTAATACCGAAAAAAAAGTTACCTTTGTGTTTGATATAAAATTTTATTTTAATGGATAATAATCTTATTAAAGAAGGAAAATTTAGTTACATTGAAGCTGGTGAAGGCCAACCAATTATAATATTACATGGTTTAATGGGAGCTTTAAGTAATTTTGATGGTGTTTTTAACTATTTTTCAAAAAAAGATTACAAAGTAATTATCCCTGTATTACCAATATATAATTTACCTCTTTTAAAAACCAACGTTAAAAACATATCAAAGTTTTTAAAGGAGTTTATGATACATAAAAAAATTGATAAAGCAATTCTTTTAGGGAACTCACTTGGTGGACATATTGCACTATATTTCGCAAAATTAAACCTTAAAAATGTAACTGGTTTAGTATTAGCGGGTAGCTCTGGACTTTATGAAAAATCATTAGGTGACACCTATCCAAAAAGAGGAAACTACGAATATATTAAAACCAAAACACAGGAAGTTTTTTACAACCCTGAAGTTGCCACTAAAGAAGTTGTGGATGAAGTTTTTGCTTCAGTAAATGATAGAAGCAGAGTTATTAAAACATTGGCAATTGCAAAAAGTGCCATTAGGCATAATATGGCTAAAGATTTACCAAAAATGAACGTTCCTGCTTGTATAATTTGGGGAAAACAAGACCATGTTACACCTCCAGAAGTTGCTGTAGATTTTGAAAGATTATTACCTGATGCCAACTTATATTGGATTGATAAATGTGGTCATGCTACTATGATGGAGCATCCAGATGAATTTAACAAAATTTTGGAAAGCTGGTTAACTGAACGTAAGCTGTAATTTATGAAAATTAATACCGCTGATTTTGTAATTAGCAATACCAATGTTTCTAAATGCCCAAAAGAGCAACTACCTGAATATGCATTTATTGGACGTTCTAATGTCGGAAAATCATCATTGATAAATATGCTTACCAATAAAAGTAAGCTAGCAAAAACATCTGGAAAACCTGGAAAAACACAGCTTATAAATCACTTTAAAATTAACAACAATTGGTTTTTGGTAGATTTACCTGGTTATGGATATGCCAAAGTTTCAAAATCTAAACGGCAAACATTTCAAGCTTTTATAAAAGATTATTTTTTACAACGCACACAATTAGTTTGCTCTTTTGTTTTGGTTGATTCTAGACATGAACCACAAAAAATAGATTTAGATTTTATGCAGTTTTTAGGTGAAAGTGGAATTCCGTTTTGTATTATCTTCACAAAATCGGATAAATTAAAACTATCTCAACTAAATAGAAACATTGAGGTTTACATTAAAAAAATGACGCAAACCATTTGGGAAGAAATGCCTCCTTATTTTGTTACCTCGGCTTCAAATAAAAACGGAAAAGATGAAGTACTCAAATATATAGCTGATTTAAATACCAAAGTTGCAAAGGAATTTTAAAAAATGGTTTCTACTAAAAATAACTTGCAAATACTATTTGAAGACAATCACTTAATTATTATCAACAAACGTTCTGGTGATATTGTTCAAGGGGATAAAACTGGCGACACTCCATTAAATGAAATTATTAAAGCATATCTTAAAGAAAAATATAATAAACCTGGAAACGTTTTTTTAGGTGTTGTTCATCGGTTAGATAGGCCTACAACAGGAATTGTAGTTTTTGCAAAAACCTCAAAAGCTTTAGAGCGTTTTAACAAAATGTTACGAGATAAAAAGGTGAATAAAACCTATTGGGCTGTAGTCAAAAATAAGCCAAAAAACACAAGCGATACACTCATTGGGTTTTTAAGAAAAAATCAAAAAAACAACAAATCTACCTCTTATACCTCTGAAATTAAAGGAAGTAAAAAAGCAATACTTCATTATAAAATTTTAAAATCTTTAGATAATTATCACTTATTAGAAATTAATTTAGAAACTGGCAGACATCACCAAATTCGTTGTCAACTTGCAGCTATTGGTTCACCAATAAAAGGAGATTTAAAGTATGGTTTTAACCGAAGTAATAAAGATGCAAGTATTCATTTACACGCTCAAAAAATTGAATTTATTCATCCTGTTTCCAAAGAAAACATTAGTATTATTGCTCCAACCCCCAAAGATGTTATTTGGGATGCTTGTAATTAATAATAACTACTAATTAACATCTTTTAACTTTTTCCGTTTTTACTTTAACAAATTTTAACATTTAGCAAGTAGGGTAAACTTTAATTTAGTTGTTTTAAACTTATAATTACAATATTAAATTTAAATAAAATTATTAATACAGGCCCTGATTTATTTGATGTAAAGATCGTCTAAATTTAATTTAGGCGATCTTTCATATTACTAATTATTAACTTAAAATCTAACTATTAATTTAAAATCAATGAAAAAAATTAGCATCTTATTTTGTCTAGTATTCGCTATTAATCAACTAAATGCACAAACTTGGCATACCAATTTAAAAGAAGCCGAAAAAATTGCATCTCAGAAAAATGAACGTATTGTATTGGTTTTTCAAGGTTCAGACTGGTGCGCTCCTTGTATGAAATTAGATAAAGAAATTTGGAGTTCAAATGAATTTGTAAATTATTCTAAAAACCATTTTGTAATGGTAAAAGTTAATTTTCCAAGAAAGAAAAAAAACTCATTAACCACTGAACAACAATCTTATAACAACAGTTTAATGGAAAAATACAATACCAAAGGATATTTTCCGTTTGTTGTTGTTTTAGATAAAAATGGAACTGTTTTAGGAAATACTGGCTATAAAAAAACAACTCCAGCTGAATATATAAAATTGCTAAATTCGTTTATATAAAATGAATAAAAAGTATTTTTTAATTGTCTTTATCTTTTTTTCTACTATTTCTTTTGGACAAATTATTCATAGAAAAACTTTGAAATTAATGGGAAGCAGATTTGACATTACGGTGGTTGCTGCTACGCCAAAAGAAGGAGAAACTTATATAAATTTAGCCATAAATGAAATTCAACGAATTGCAAAAATAATTTCATCTTGGGATAAAAATTCTCAAACTTCTGCCATAAATAAAAATGCTGGAATAAAGCCTGTTAAAGTAAATTTAGAATTAATTAATTTAATTGAACGTTCTTTAGTAATTTCAAAATTAACAGAAGGTGCTTTTGATATCAGTTACGCTTCCATGGATAAAATATGGAAATTTGATGGAAGCATGACAAAAATGCCTTCCGCAGAAAAAATTAAAGCCTCGGTAGCTAAAGTTGGATATCAAAATATTGTTATTGATAAAAAAAATCAAACAGTATTTTTAAAAAACAAAGGAATGAAAATCGGTTTTGGAGGTATTGGAAAAGGATTTGCAGCTGATAAAGCAAAAGCATTATTGATTTCAAAAGGTGTAAAAGCTGGAATCATAAATGCATCTGGCGATATGAATACTTGGGGGAAACAACCTAACGGACAACCTTGGGAAGTTGCCATTACCAATCCGTTAAATAAAAAAGTGTCCTTTGGTATTTTTCCAATTAGCGATAAAGCAGTGGTTACTTCTGGCAACTATGAGAAATTTGTAAAATTTAATAATATCCGATATACACATATTATAAACCCTAAAACAGGTTACCCTGCAAGTGGTATTATTAGTGTAACCGTATTTGCTCCAAAAGCAGAATTAGCCGATGCTTTAGCAACCTCTATTTTTGTAATGGGAACTAACGTAGGAATTAATTTAATAAATCAACTTCCTAATATTGATTGTATTATTGTTAGCGAAAAAGGAAAAATTACTACTTCAAAAAATATAAAACTAGAAAAATTATGAAACAATTACTTTATTTAGGCATTGCCGTTATGCTTATTTCAACGTTAAATTCCTGCGTAGCAGTAAAGGAATATGAAAAAATTGATTTAAATGACCCTGATATGAGTTTGTCTGCAAGAAACATCGATCATTTTGAAACTAGTTTTCAAGTGTATCGTGAAGGTGCTTCTGGTGCAAATGGAGGGAAATCTGGCGGTGGTTGTGGTTGCAACTAATAAATTTAGTATCAATTTTAAAATAATTTAAATGAAAAAAATATCATTTTTAGCCCTATTATTTATTTCTTTTTACGGTTATTCTCAAACATTAAAAACTACTTCTAAAGAATACACAAAAAGAGTATTAGAAAATGCCGAAGTAGATTTAATTTCAAGTTTATACGGCCAAAAAGGAGATAATGCAGCCGTAACTGGCGGAATTGGAAACGAAAAATTAACTGATATAGCTTCAAATATTATTGTTTCTATTCCTGTAAATGACAATGATGTAATCTCCGTAAATGCAACTATTTCTGCCTACACGTCAGCTTCATCAAGTAATTTAAATCCTTTTGATTATTCGGGAAGTACTTTTAAAAACCAAAATGGAGACAGCGATAAAAATGAAGACAAAAGTAACTCGAAAAATAAAGGCGGATTTAATGCAAAATCTGGAGCTTCACAAGCAAATACTAATAATGTAGCAAACAGAGGAGCAACTCCTTGGCTGGAATCTACTGGAGCATCTCGCTCCGATGTTTGGGTTAATGGTACTGTTGATTACAGCCACTCTTCAAAAGATAGAAATACTATTATTAACGGAAATCTCAGTACTTCTCATGAATATGATTATCAATCTTTTGGAATTGGAGGTGGAATAGCAAAATTATTCAATCAAAAAAATACGGAAATTGACCTTAAAGGAAATGTGTATTTAGATAATTGGAATCCTAGATATCCAACTGAAATTCACTCCTATAATGTTGTAAATGGAAACTTAAATAATGGTTTTTTTAGCGGTGTAACTATCTATGACCAAAATAGATTAGCTATTGATAAAAACAGTCCAAACGCTTGGAAACCTATAAATACAACCTTAGTTACTGATAAAAAAAGAAATTCTTATTCGGCTTCGCTTTCTTTATCTCAAATCATAAGTAAAAAAGCACAATTATCATTATTTGTTGATGTAGTTCAGCAAAAAGGTTGGTTGTCAAACCCTATGCAACGTGTTTATTTTAGCGATATTCCAAATTTTTATATTGGTAATGCAAGTAGTATTAATAATTATACTTCAAAAAGTAATATCGATGTTTTTCAGTTAGCGGATGATATTGAACGTTTACCAAATACAAGATTGAAAATACCTTTTGGAGCTCGTTTTAATTATTTTATCAATGAAAAACTTACCTTAAGAACGTATTACCGTTATTATTCAGATGATTGGGGAATAAATTCACAAACGGCAAGTATTGAAATCCCTTTTAAAATAAGCGATAAATTCACTCTTTATCCTTCATACAGATATTATACGCAAACTGCTGCCAAATATTTTGCACCTTATGAGAAGCATTTATCTACAGAACAATTTTATACTTCTGATTATGATTTATCTAAATACAATTCTAGTCAAATTGGTTTTGGAATTTCTTATACTGATATTTTTACCGAACGTAAAATCTGGAAACTTGGTTTAAAAAGTGTAGATTTAAAGTATAGCAATTACAAAAGAAACACAGGCTTAAGTGCAGGAATAGTTTCTCTTGGCTTTAAATTTGTAATGAATTAAACCGTTAAATAAGTTGGTTGGGATGTAAGTTTTTGTCTTTTACCCTGAAACTAGAACGAAGGGAAAAGGGAAAAGCACAACTAGTGCCTAATGCCCAAAACAAAGACGAAAACAAAAACCAACACGTCATAACGAGGGAAGTATATCCCGATAACTATCGGGAGAAGTTCTCTCATGAATAGAACTCCAAAACAACAGATTGCTTCGTTGCTCTCGCAATGACGGTTTTTTTTTGTCATTGCGAAGAAGCGGTAGCGACTGTGGCAATCTCATAAATGAAGACGAAAACCTAGACTAAGGAAAAAGGCAACCACCCTTCGACAAGCTCAATATGACATTAATTTTTATTTATTTTATGCTTTATTTTTCTTAGCTACAATTTCATCTAAACACAAATTACCTATACTTCCTTTGTGTGTATGATTTACTTTTTTGTCTGGATTAAAATTACCTTCCTGAATGTTTTTCCCTACAATTTTGTAAGCATCTCTAAACGGAATTCCACTTTGAACTAGCTTATTAACTTCCTCTACGCTAAATAGATAATCGTATTTGTCATCCTCTAAAATAGAAGTATTTACTTGAATATTTTTTAAGGAATAGGTCAACATTTCTAAACACGATTTTAACGTTGAAAATGACGGAATTAATCCTTCTTTCAACAATTGTAAATCTCTAAAATAACCGCTTGGAAGATTATTTGTAATTAAAGTAAACTCGTATGGCAATGCCTGTAATTTGTTACATTTTCCTCTAATTAATTCAAAAACATCGGGATTTTTTTTGTGAGGCATAATGCTTGAGCCAGTAGTTAATTCATCTGGAAAACTAATAAAACTAAAATTCTGACTCATATACAGGCAAATATCCATACTCATTTTTGATAAGGTACTTGCAATGGAACTTATAGCAAACGCAACCGATTTTTCCAATTTACCTCTTCCCATTTGAGTAGCTACAGAATTAAATTTTAAGGTTTCAAAATTGAGTTCTTTTGTAGTAAAATCTCTGTCAATTGGGAAAGAACTTCCATAACCTGCAGCAGAACCTAACGGATTTTGATCAGCAACTTTATACGCTGCTTTTAAAAAATAAATATCATCAATTAAGGTTTCTGCATACGCTGAAAACCATAATCCAAAAGAAGATGGCATGGCAATTTGAAGATGCGTATAACCTGGCATCAACACACTTTTATATTGTTCTGCTAATGAAATTAACAAGTCAAAAAGTTCATCAACTTCTCCGCTAATTTCATTTAAAGCATCTTTTAAATACAAATGAACATCAACTAAAACCTGATCATTTCTTGAACGTGCAGTATGAATTTTTTTACCTGTATCGCCTAATTTATCTGTCAATAAAAATTCAATTTTAGAATGTACATCTTCAAAGGAATCTTCAATAATAAAGTTTCCTTCTTCAATAGTTTCTAAAATAGATTTCATTTCTTTTTCTAATGCTACTAATTCTTCTTTAGTTAGTAAGCCAATACTGTGCAACATTTTTGCATGTGCAATATTTCCAATTACATCGTATTTGGCAAGAATTACATCTAATTCTCTATCGTTACCAACAGTAAATAAATCTATTTTTTTATCGGTTGAAAAACCTTTATCCCAAAGTTTCATAATTTTTGTTTTTAAAAATTTGGTGGTTGAGCGGAATCGAAACCACATAACATTCATTTACCATCACTTCGACTCCGCTCAGTGACCACTTTCCTATATTATTTCATTTAATATTTTAATGTATAAATCGATTCCTTCTTCAATTTCGTTTACATAAATAAACTCATCAGCAGTATGCGAACGTAAACTGTCACCTAGTCCTAATTTTAAAGAAGGACAACTTAAAACCGATTGATCCGATAAGGTAGGCGAACCGTAGGTTTTTCTTCCTAATTTTATTCCAGCTTTTACAATTGGATGCTTTTTTGGTATGGATGAGGAATTCAATCGTAATGATCTTTCTTTAACCTCTGATTTCACATTGTTCTGAATTATTTCCAGCACTTCTAAATTTGTATAAGCATCCGTAACCCGAACATCAACCACATAATTACAGTTTGCAGGAATTACATTATGCTGACTTCCTGCATTTATTTGTGTAACGGTCATTTTTACCTTACCAAGGGTTTCAGAAATCTTAGGAAATTCAAAAGTTTGAAACCAATGAATATCCTTTATTGCATTGTAAATAGCATTATCGCCAATTCCATGAGCGGCATGGCCAGCAGTTCCGTTAGCTTTGCAATCCAAAACTAGCAAGCCTTTTTCTGCAATGGCTAATTGCATTAAGGTAGGTTCACCAATAATTGCAAAATCTATTTCAGGAATTATTGGCAACATACTATTCAAACCGTTTGGTCCGGAGCTTTCTTCTTCGGCAGATGCTACTAACACAAAATTGTAATTTAAATTATCTTTATCGTAAAAATAGGTGAATGTTGCTAATAACGAAACCAAACATCCACCTGCATCGTTACTTCCTAAACCATACAACTTACCATTACTTATTTCTGGATTTAATGGATTTTTAGTATAGTTTTTATTTGGTTTTACGGTGTCGTGATGAGAGTTTAATAATATTGTTTTTTTGGCAGCGTCAAAGTATTTGTTTTTTGCCCAAACATTGTGTTTGCTACTTTCAAACTTAATATTATGACTTGAAAACCATTGCATAATTAATAACGCAGTTTCATTTTCTTCACCTGAAAAAGATTGTTTGGAAATTAAATTTTTAAGAAATTCAATGGCTTCTTTTGTTAATTGTTCTATCATTATTTACTTTTTAAGTACTTAAAATTTTACGTTATCCTGAAATAACACTTCGACAAGCTCAGTGTGACATCTTCAGCATGACGAACTTTTTATATGGATAATGTTGTGTATCGTTTGTTATCGCTTCTAATTAATGAAGCATCTCCAATTTTTACTTGATGAACTCCTTTTTTTAAAGCATTAAAACAATTATGGAGTTTTGGCAGCATTCCGTCGGAAATAATTCCATCGCTAACCAATAATTGATACTTTTTAGAATTAATATGTTTTATTACGGAGTTTTCATCCTTAATATTTTCTAAAACACCTTTCAATTCAAAAACATAATTCAATTCAACTTTATATAATTCACTCATTGCAATGGCAACTTCAGAAGCAATAGTATCCGCATTTGTATTTAATAATTGTCCGTTTTTATCATGAGTTATTGCACAAAAAACAGGAGTCAAATTATGCTCTAAAAACACTTGAATAGTTTCTGAATTTACTTTATCTATATCTCCAACAAAACCATAATCAATCTCTTTTACAAGACGTTTTTGAGCCAAAATACTGTTTCCATCAGCACCAGACAAACCCATTGCATTACAATTATTTTGTTGTAATTGAGCTGTTATCTTTTTATTTAAAAGTCCTGCATAAACCATAGTTACTATCTCTAAATTTTGTTTATCCGTAATTCTTCTACCATTAACCATTTTTGGTTTTATTCCCATTTCCGCAGCCATTTCAGTTGCTTTTTTCCCTCCACCGTGAATTAAAATTTTAGGAGTTGACAATGCTGAAAAATCATTTAAAAATGAAGTTAATAATGCTTCATCATTAATAATATTTCCGCCAATTTTTACAATATGTAATTTTTGTTTTTTCATTTTTTATACTACTTAAATTGTCATTCTGAATTTATTTCAGAATCCCATCCTAATAATAACTACTTATTATGAGAACATGAAACAAGCCCGCCTGCTACTGGCAAGTTTAGGTTGACGTATTCTTTATTTTTAAAATAACAATCCATTTTAATATTCGTGTTGTGCATAGATTCCTGCCTTCGCAGGAATGACAACAAGAACTAATCAAAATTACTTCGACAAGCTCAGTGTGACATTTTTCTATTCTAACTACCTCAACTTTTCAACTATAAACTCTCCAATATTTTTTTTAACACAATTTGAGTTGCATAAGTTCTGTTATTTACCTGTTGAATTACAATGGAATTTTCCGAATCTAAAACCTCATCGGTTACAACAACATTTCTTCTTACAGGCAAACAATGCATAAACTTTGCATTATTTGTAAATTTCATTTTATCCGCTGTTATCATCCAATCTAAATCTGTTTTTAAAACTTGACCGTAATTAGTAAAAGAACTCCAGTTTTTTACATACACAAAATCTGCATTTTCAAAAGCTTTTTCTTGGTTGTATTCAATAATTGAATTTTTAGTTATTTTATTATCTAGTTCGTACCCTTCGGGATGTGTTATTACAAAATCGGCATCTTGCAAATGCATCATTTCTACAAATGAATTTGCAACTGCGTGTGGCAATGCTTTTGGATGTGGTGCCCAAGATAGCACCACTTTTGGTTTATGTTTTGTTTTATTTTCTTCTATTGTTATAGCGTCAGCTAGTGTTTGTAACGGATGCGCTGTGGCACTTTCCATATTTATTATAGGAATTCCTACATATTTTTTAAAACCATTTATTACCATTTCAGCCTTGTCCTTTTCTTTATTTTTTAAAGAAGCAAAAGCTCTAACAGCGACAATATCACAATATTGAGCAATAACTTTTGCAGCTTCTTTTATATGTTCTGATTTATCTTTATTCATTACTACACCATCTTCAAACTCCAATTGCCAACTATCATTTGTAAAATTCATTACCACCACACTCATTCCTAAATTAATTGCTGCTTTTTGGGTGCTTAATCGCGTTCTTAAACTCGCATTAAAAAACAAAAGTGCTATAGTCTTGTTTTTTCCAAGTTTAATAAACTTTGTGGGATTATCTTTTAAATCAATTGCCTCTTTTACAGTATCTTTTAGATTACCAATATCTGATATTTTTAAAAAATTATTCATCTAACAACTCTTTTAAAGCGTTTATAAAAATGGCTATTTGCTCTTTATTAATGTTTAAAGGAGGTAGAATTCTTAACAACTTTTTATTATTTGAACCTCCTGTAAAAATGTGTTTTTCAAAAATTAATTTTTTTCGAAGTTCTGCTACTTCAAAATCAAATTCCACTCCTAACATCAACCCTTTTCCTTTCACTTTTTTCACTTTTGAAACCGATTTAATTTCCTTTAAAAAATAATTATAAACTGAGTTAACATTATTAATTAAATCTTCTTTTTCAACAACATCTAACACAGAAATTGCTGCTACACAAGCCAAATGATTACCGCCAAAAGTGGTTCCCAACATTCCGAATTTGGCTTTGTATGTATCTAAAATTAATACGCCACCAATAGGAAATCCATTTCCCATACCTTTTGCTATTGTGATAATATCAGGTTGAATATTATGATGTTGAAAAGCGAAAAATTTTCCGCTTCTTCCGTAACCCGATTGAATTTCATCTAAAATTAATGGTACTCCTTTTTTATTGCAAACTTTTTGAAGTTGCTGAAAAAACTCCGTTGTTCCTTCATCTAATCCTCCAACTCCTTGAATTCCTTCTATAATTACGGCAGCTACATCATTTTTATCTAATTCGTTAATTACCAATTCAATAGTATTTAAAGGCAAAAAAGTAACTTTTTGTTGTAAATTGATAGGTGCATTTATGGTTGCATTATCGGTAACGGCAACTGCTGCAGAAGTTCTTCCATGAAAAGCATTTTTAAAAGAAATTATTTTACTTTTTCCTGTTATAAATGATGCCAGTTTCAACGCATTTTCATTGGCTTCAGCTCCAGAATTACATAAAAACAGCTTATAATTTTCACAATCTGATAATTTTCCTAATTTTTGAGCTAATTTTTGTTGTAACGGATTTTGAATGGAATTAGAATAAAATCCAATTTTGTTCAACTGCTTTGTAAATGCTTTTACATATTTCGGATGCGAATGACCAATTGAAATTACACCATGACCCCCGTATAAATCTAAATATTTTGTGTTGTTTTTATCCCAAACATAAGCTCCTTCAGCTTTTACAGGAGTTACATTATACAACGGATATACCTTAAATAATTCCATGTTATTTTTTTTAAATCTGATTAATTTTTTCAAAGGAAGTAACTAATCCTTTTATTAAAGATGAACTTAAGCCCTGATGTTCCATTTCGTTTAATCCTGCAATGGTACAACCGCTTGGCGTGGTTACTTTATCAATTTCTTGTTCAGGATGTCGTTCTGATTTTACTAACAAACTTGAGGCTCCTAAACAAGTTTGCATCGCTAATTCCTGGGCTTCTTTAGCATCAAACCCCAACTGAATGGCTCCTTGTGTTGTTGCCCTAATCAAACGCATCCAAAAAGCAATACCACTTGCACAAATTACGGTGGCGGCTTGCATTAATTTTTCTTCAATAAATAACGTTTTTCCCAAAGCATTAAAAATAGCAGTTGCTTCATTTAATTTTAATTGTCCTTTTTGGTTTGCACACATGCAAGTCATTGATTCTGAAACGGCTATCGCTGTATTTGGCATACTTCTAACAATAGCAATATCACTTCCAATAACTTGCTCAATTTCATCAATTTTTCTTCCTGTTATTACAGAAACAATAGTATGTATCTTGGGATTTAATGAAGATTTAATTTCATTTAAAACGGTATTTAATTGTTTAGGCTGAACGGCTAATAAAATAATTTCGGAATGTTTTACCGCTTCAACATTACTAGTAGTTATATTGACTTTTGGAGTATTTTCCCAATTAGAAAGCTCTGAAATTTTTCGTTTTGTTAAATATAACGATTGAAATTTTACACTATTATTTACAATACCATTGGCTATTGAATTTCCTAAATTTCCTGTTCCTATAATTGCTATTTTCATAATTGTAATGTTAAAATGATGTTGCTTTTAATTGTAATCCTTCTGTTTCATTAAATCCAAATAGTAAGTTCATATTTTGAATTGCCTGACCAGAAGCTCCTTTTAGTAAATTATCTATTACTGAAGTGATTAACAACGTATTTTTATGCTTTTCTAAATGAAGAAAACAATTGTTGGTGTTTACCACTTGTTTTAAATGAACTGGTGTTTTAGATATATGTGTAAATGGTGCGTTTTTATAAAAATCTTCATACAATTTATAAGCAATTTCCATATTTTTATCAAATTCTAAATACACTGACGCAAAAATTCCTCTACTAAAATTTCCTCTATTTGGTATAAAAAATAGTTTTTCTAAAAATCCTTCTTGAAGCGAGCTTAAACTTTCATTTATTTCAGCTAAATGTTGGTGAGTGAATGCTTTATACACTGAAAAATTATTATCTCTCCAGCTAAAATGGGTAGTTGTACCAGGTGAAACTCCAGCACCTGTTGCACCTGTTGTGGCATTAATATGTACTGAACTTTTTATTAAATTATTAGCAGAAAGTGGTAGTAATGCTAATTGAATTGCCGTAGCAAAACAACCAGGATTTGCAATATTTTTTGCTTTTTTTATAGCTTCTTTTTGCAATTCAGGCAAACCGTAAATAAATTCTTTACCTTGAAAAATGGCATCCTTTTCTAATCTAAAATCGTTACTTAAATCAATAATTTTAGTAGTTGAAGAAAACCGATGTTCTTCTAAAAACTTTTTAGAATTTCCGTGTCCCAGACATAAAAACAACACATCAACTTTATTATTTATAGTATCTGTAAATTTCAGATTAATTGAACCTAATAAATCTTGATGCACGTTATAAATATAATTCCCTGCATTTGAAGTACTGTACACGAAATCTAGTTCAACTTTTGGATGATTAATTAATAATCTAATTAATTCACCTGCCGTATATCCTGCTCCGCCAACTATTCCTACTTTTATCATAATTCTGAATTTACACTGTGATAAATTTTGTTTGCTGTTCCTAAAATTTTAATAAATCCTTTAGCATCTTCTGCAGTCCAAGCTTTATTAGTTTCACCATATTCACCGAATTTAGATTTCATTAAATTGTGTTTAGATTCAATTCCGTTTAAACTAAAATGATAAGGTTTTAGCGTAACAAACACTTCCCCCGTTACCGTTTTTTGAGAATCTGTTAAAAATGCTTCGATATTTCGCATTACAGGTTCAAAATATTGCCCGTCGTGTAACAACATTCCGTACCAACTAGCTAATTGCTCTTTTAAATTCTGTTGCCATTTTGAAAGCACATGTTTTTCTAACAAGTGATGAGCTTTTATAGTAATTACCGCTGCTGCGGCTTCAAAACCCACTCGCCCTTTAATGCCAACAATAGTATCGCCCACGTGAATATCTCTACCTATCGCATATTTTGAAGCAATTGCTTCTAACTTTAAAATGGTATTAACCGAAGATTCAAATTCATCGTTTAACCCAATTAGTTCCCCTTTTTTAAAATGAAGTTTAATATCTGTTGATCCTGTTTTTTCCAATTGACTAGGATAAGCTTCTTCTGGCAATGCTTGATGTGAAGTCAAGGTTTCAACACCACCAATACTTGTTCCCCAAATTCCTTTATTAATTGAATATTTCGCTTTTTCCCAAGGATAATTAACTCCACATTTTTTTAAATAGGTTATTTCTTCTTGTCTAGATAATTTTAAATCCCGAATAGGTGTAATAATTTCAATTTCAGGAGCTAAAGTTTGAAAAATCATATCAAACCGTACTTGGTCATTTCCTGCTCCTGTACTTCCGTGTGCTATATATTTTGCACCCATTTCTTTTGCATACTTAACCACTTCAATTGCTTGAAAAACTCTTTCAGCACTTACAGAAAGCGGATAGGTATTATTTTTTAATACATTTCCAAAAACCATATATTTTATGGCTTTATTATAATATTCTTCTAAAATATTTTTGTTTATATGTGAAGCAACACCCATTTCATAAGCTTTTGCTTCAACAATTTTTAGTTCTTCTTCTGAAAAACCACCTGTATTTACCAAAACACTGTAAACTTCTAAATTTAATTCATTTTGTAAATATTTAACGCAATAAGAAGTATCTAAACCTCCACTATATGCTACTATTACTTTTTCCATATTATCTTTTCTTTTTGTTAAGAAATAATGCTTGTTTTATCTTTTTTAATCGGTTCAGAACTTTTGAACTATATTTTTGTTTACTAATTTTAGCCTCATTATTTGGGTCATACAACATTCCTGTACATAAGCACATTTTTTTATCAGTTCTTACTAAAATATCATAATTACTACATGTTTTACAACCATTCCAAAAAGCCTCGTCATTAGTTAATTCTGAAAAAGTAACTGGATGATAACCCAATTCATAATTAATTTTCATCACAGCCAAACCTGTTGTAATACCAAAAATTTTAGCTTTTGGATATTTTTCTTTAGAATATTCTAAAATTTTCTTTTTAATTTTTTTTGCTAATCCTTGATTTCTAAAATTAGGATGCACAATCAATCCAGAATTCACTACAAACTCTTTATCATTCCAAGTTTCTATATAGCAAAATCCTGCAAATTTATTGTTATGAGTTGCAATAATAGCATTGTCATTTCTAATTTTAGTAGTAATGTATTCCACTGAACGCTCAGCAATGCCAGTACCTCTAACATCAGCCGATATTTTTATGGTTTCACAAATTAAGCTCACATATTTTATATGTGATGTATTAGCTATAACAATTTTCATTGTTTTAGTTTTTAGTTTAAATAAAATTTAATTGATGTTTTGAATTGGAAAACGAACGCATCGTTTTCAAAAGAATATTACGCCCTTACGGGACGGCGATTTGGAGAAAAACGTATAACTATAATTTCTAAATTGAATAAATTTAGTTTTAAAATAGATGTTATGTTAAAAGATAGTTGCAAAATAAAAATGGTAAAATGAAAATTAATAAACTGTTTTTAAAATCGATAGTATTAGCACGTACAGCGATAAACCTCAGCAAAGCGACTGGGATATTTTACAGTTGTATTTATATTAATTATTTTCATTAGGACAATATTACATTAAAATATTTAGACAACATTAAAATGTTAAATAATTAACATTTTATACAGTTATTGTTATTAAACCAAAAATTGAAAAAGCGATGGCTTATCATTTAAATATTCACCTAAAAATCCTTTTTCCTTCATTCTTTTAAGTAAAGGTTCAAAATCTGAAGGAGATTCTAATTCAATTCCAACCACCGCCGGACCTTTAGATCTATTATGTTTTTTGGTATATTCAAAAAAGGAAATGTCATCTTTTTCTCCTAAAACATCTACTACAAATTCTTTTAATGCTCCGGCTCTTTGTGGAAATTTAATAATAAAATAATGTTTCAACCCTTGATATAACAAAGCTCGCTCTTTCATTTCTTCCATTCGAGTGATATCATTATTTCCACCGCTTACTACACAAACAACCGTTTTATTTTTAATTTCTTCCTTATATTTTTCTAAGGCGGCTATTGATAAAGCCCCAGCAGGTTCAATTACTAAAGCATTTTCATTATACACTTTTAAAATGGTGCTACAAATTAAACCTTCACTAATGGTTTTTGCATCATCTAATAAATTTTTACAAAATTCAAATGTGATATCTCCCATTTTCATAACCGCTGCTCCATCTACAAATTTATCTATTTCATTTAATGTGGTATTTTTATTATTTTTTAAAGAAGTTGTTAATGATGGAGCTCCTTTTGGTTCAACGCCAATTAATTTTGTGTTTGGACTTAATATTTTAAAAACGCTGGAAACCCCCGATGCCAATCCGCCACCACCAACAGGCAAAAACAAATAATCAATTTTAGTTTTGCTATCGTTCAATATTTCTAAGCCAACTGTACCTTGACCAGCAATAACATCAATATCATTAAAAGGATGCACAAAAGTACTTTTGTTTTTGGTGCAAAATACTTCTGCTGCTTGCTGACTATCATCAAAACTGTCACCAACCAATTTAATATCAACATAATTTTCTCCAAACATTTTCACTTGATTTATCTTTTGATGAGGTGTAGTTACTGGCATAAAAATAGTACCTTTTACTTTTAATTCTTTACAAGCAAAAGCGACTCCTTGTGCATGATTTCCAGCACTTGCACAAACAATTCCGTTTATTAATTCCTCCTTTTTTAAACCTTGAATTTTATTAAAAGCACCTCTTATTTTATACGAACGGACTTGTTGCAAATCTTCTCGTTTAAAATAAATATTAGCGTTGTACTGTTCTGAAAAATTTTTCATAAAAAGTAAAGGTGTATGCATTACCACACCACTAATATTTTGTTGAGCCTTATATATTTTTTCTAGAGAAATGCTATTATTTTTAACAGTTGGCATACAAATAAGTTAAATTAATTTAATTTTTTCATGGCAGTCATAGAAGCCCTTAATTCATATCCAATTATTTCAATCGGATGGAATCTTATAGCTTCATTTACAGCTATTAATTCTTCATTATCTACTTTAGCATCAACATATTCATTGTATTTTTTACCAATCACATCAGTATCTATTTTATTTATAAAATCACTCAAAAGAGGTTTACAAGCATGGTCAAATAAATAACATCCGTATTCCGCAGTATCCGAAATAATTCGGTTCATTTCAAATAGTTTTTTACGAGCAATAGTGTTTGCAATTAAAGGTACTTCGTGTAACGATTCATAATAAGCAGATTCTTCTTTAATGCCTGCTTCGGTCATTGTTTCAAAAGCTAATTCAACTCCTGATTTTACAAAAGCAATCATTAATGTAGCATTATCAAAATAGGTTTGTTCTTTAATTTCTTCGGAAGTTGAAGGCGTTTTTTCAAAAGCAGTTTCACCAGTTTCAGCACGCCATTTCAATAAATTTTCATCATTATTATTCCAATCCTCCATCATCGTTTTTGAAAACTCACCGCTCATAATATCATCCATATGTTTTTGAAAAAGCGGACGCATAATTTGCTTTAATTCTTCAGATAGTTGAAAAGCTTTAATTTTTGCTGGATTAGATAAACGATCCATCATATTGGTAATTCCGCCATGCTTTAAAGCTTCGGTTACCGTTTCCCATCCATTTTGAATTAGCTTTGAAGCAAAACCAGCTTCAATATTTTTAGCTAACATTTTATCAAACATTAAAATAGATGCTGTTTGCAAAACGCCACATAAAATAGTTTGTTCTCCCATTAAATCGGATTTTACTTCAGCTACAAAAGATGAATGCAAAACACCTGCTTTATCTGCACCTGTACCAACAGCATAGGCTTTTGCTTTTTCAAATCCATCTCCGTTTGGATCGTTTTCTGGATGCACGGCAATTAATGTTGGCACGCCAAATCCTCTTTTATATTCTTCTCTAACTTCTGATCCTGGAGATTTTGGAGCTACCATAATCACCGTAATATCATCACGAATTTGCATACCTTCCTCCACAATATTAAATCCGTGAGAATAGGAAAGCGTTGCTCCTTTTTTCATTAAAGGCATTACGGCATTAATTACAGGTGTATGTTGTTTATCTGGCGTTAAATTAATTACCAAATCTGCAGTAGGTATCATTTCTTTATAATTACCAACTTTAAATCCGTTTTCTGTAGCGTTTTTATACGATTGCCGTTTTTCTGAAATTGCAGCATCACGTAAAGTATAAGAAATGTCTAAGCCAGAATCACGCATATTTAAACCTTGATTTAAGCCTTGTGCTCCACAACCAATAATTACAATTTTTTTACCTTTTAATTTTTGGACTCCTTCTTCAAATTCTGAAGAATCCATAAATTCACAAGTTCCTAATTGCTCTAATTTTAAACGAAGTGGAAGTGTATTAAAATAATTTTTCATTTTATATTTTTTAACTCTAATTTTCTAATAATATTTCTGAAATATCCATTTTTGGACGTGTAATTGCAATTCGTCCTGAACGCACAAATTGTAGCAATCCATAAGGTTTAAGTCGATCGTACATTTTATCTATATCTTCCTTAAAACCAGTAGTTTCAATTACAAAATATTGTTTTGTTATGGTAACCACATGTGCTCTACGAAGTTTTAATTTATTTTGAATGCGTTCATCATACATATATTTTGTTGATATTTTAAACATGGCAGTTTCTTGATAAATAACCTCTTCATCGGTATGATAAAAAGCACCAATAACTTCAATTTGTTTTTCTAATTGTAACACTACTTTTTTTATTAAAGTTTCCGCTACATTCACTAGAAAAGTAAACCGATGTACGTGATCAATTTCGGAATGACTTACCGTCATACTTTCAATATTTATATGCCTTTTTAAAAAAATTGCAGATAAACGATTGAGTAATCCAATATTATTTTCGGTATATACCGATACTGTGAAATTTTGTTTTTCTTCCATAACTTAACTTAATCTTATATCTGAAACACTTGCTCCTGTTGGTATCATTGGAAAAACATTATCTTCTGATTCAATAACAACTTCTAAAAAATAAGAAGATTTTGAAGCAATCATAGCCTTTATTGCTTTATCCAAATCCTTTCTTTTACTTACTCTATTTGCTTCAATTCCATAACCTTCCGCAATTTTTACAAAATCAGGATTAGTCATTACTGTTGAAGCGTATCTTTTATCAAAAAATAACTCTTGCCATTGACGAACCATTCCTAAAAAACTATTATTTAGCACCACTATTTTAACTGCTGCCTTGGTTTGTAAAATTGTACCTAATTCTTGAATAGTCATTTGAAAACCTCCATCACCAATTATCGCTATAACTTCTCGATTTGGAACTCCCATTTTTGCTCCAATTGCCGCTGGCAAGGCAAATCCCATAGTACCTAAACCTCCTGAAGTAACATTGCTTCTGGTTTTGATAAAATCGGCATAACGGCAGGCAAACATTTGATGTTGACCTACATCAGAAACAATAATTGCGTCACCTTTGGTTTCTTTATTAATTTTATTAATTACTTCACCCATAGTTAATCCATTTTTAGTTGGATTAAACTGATCTTTAATTATAGTTTTATATTCTATTTCGTATAGTTTAGTAAATTCATTTAACCAATTTTTATGATTGGCTTTATCCACTAAATTGATTATTTCAGAAAGAGTTTCTTTAACATCACCTAAAACTGCAACATCGGTTTTAACATTTTTATCTACTTCAGAAGGATCTATTTCAAAATGAATAATTTTAGCCTGTTTAGCATACATATTCAAATTACCTGTAACCCTATCATCAAAACGCATCCCAATAGCAATTAAAACATCGCATTCATTAGTTAAAACATTAGGTGCATAATTACCGTGCATACCTACCATACCTACATTTAACCGGTGCTTTGATTCAAGAGCTGATAGACCTAGCACTGTTGACGCAGAAGGAATATCCGTCTTTTCAATAAAGTTTTTAAATTCTTTTTCAGCTTTACCTAATATTACACCTTGTCCCCAAACAATAAAAGGTTTTTTTGCACTATTTATAAGTGTAGCAGCCTCTTTTATTTTTTCAATATTAAATTTTGGAATGGCTTTATAACTTCTGATTTTTTTACATTTTTTATAGGAAAAGTCCAATTCTCCAAATTGTGCATCTTTAGTAATATCCACTAAAACCGGACCAGGACGACCAGATTTTGCGATATAAAAAGCTTTTGCCAATATTTCAGGAATTTCACTTGCTTTTGTAATTTGATAATTCCATTTAGTAACAGGTGTTGAAATACCTACAATATCCGTTTCCTGAAAAGCATCAGACCCCAATAAATGAGAAGAAACCTGACCTGTAATGCAGACCATTGGCGTAGAATCTATTTGAGCATCAGCAATACCCGTTACAATATTAGTAGCTCCAGGACCTGAAGTTGCAAAAACAACTCCGGTTTTACCTGTAACGCGTGCAAATCCTTGAGCGGCATGTGTAGCACCTTGCTCATGACGAGTTAATACATGATGCAATTTACTTTTGTATTTAAACAATTCGTCATAAACTGGCATAATTGCTCCGCCAGGATAACCATAAACCAAATCTACTCCTTCTGCTAACAAACAATTTATTACCGCTTCAGCTCCGGACATTTTAATGGTTGTTTTAGGTTTTTCTTTTGTTAATGTTTTATTTAGTGTTTTCATATATTAAAATTCATCGGTTACGCAACCTTGAGAGGCTGTTGAAACAGTTTTAGCATATTTGTATAAAATTCCTTTTTTAGCTTTTAAATTGGGTTTTACCCAAGCTTGTTTTCTAGTTTTGAATTCAGTTTCAGAAATATTTAAATCAATGCGATGTTTAGCTATATCAATGGTAATTTCATCTCCATCTTTTATTAAAGCTATTGAGCCACCATCTTGTGCCTCAGGTGTAATGTGACCTACCACAAAACCATGTGTTCCACCAGAAAATCGTCCATCAGTAATTAAAGCTACCGATTTACCCAAACCTGCACCCATAATCATAGAAGTCGGTTTAAGCATTTCTGGCATACCCGGACCTCCACGAGGACCAACATATCTAATAACAATAACATCACCTTTTTCTACTAATCCTCCTGAAATGCCATCATTGGCAGCTTGTTCGCTATTAAAAACCTTGGCTTTTCCTTTAAACATAATACCTTCTTTACCTGTAATTTTTGCTACTGAGCCGTCTGGTGCTATAGATCCTTTTAGTATTTGAAGATGTCCTGTCTTTTTTATAGCTGATTCAATATTATGAATAACTTTTTGTTCAAATTCCATAGAATTAATAGCTGCTAAATTTTCGGCTATAGTTTTTCCGGTTACTGTCATACAATCACCGTGTAAATAGCCATTATTTAAAAGATATTTCATTACGGCTGGTGTGCCACCAATACCGTGTACATCTTCCATTAAATATTTACCGCTTGGTTTAAGATCGGCTAAAACAGGTGTTTTATCACTTATTCTTTGAAAATCTTTTAATTCAAATTTTATTCCAGCAGCTTTAGCTATCGCTAAATAATGAAGTACTGCATTTGTTGATCCTCCTAAAGCAATAACCACTGAAATAGCGTTTTCAAGAGATTTTTTGGTAATAATATCTAAGGGTTTTAAATCTAATTTTATAAGATTATCAATAGCATCTGCAACTAAGCGTGTTTCTTTATTTTTATCAGGATGTTCGGCAGGTAGTGATGCATTAAAAGGAAGTGAAAAACCTAAGGCCTCAATTGAAGAAGACATAGTATTTGCAGTGTACATACCACCACAAGCACCCGCACCAGGACAAGCTTTTTTTATAATTTCTTTATATTCATCATCACTTATTTTTCCAGCATTTTTTTCGCCCAAAGCTTCAAAAGCTGAAACTATATCTAGCTTTTTACCTTTATAATTTCCTGAAGCAATAGTGCCTCCATAAACCAAAATAGCAGGTCTGTTTAAACGCAACATCGCAATTAAAGCTCCTGGCATATTTTTATCGCAACCTACCACAGTTACCAAACCATCATAACTTTGGGCGTTCATGACAATTTCAATAGAATCGGCTATTACATCACGAGAAGGTAAAGAATAATTCATACCACTTGTTCCCATAGAAATACCATCACTTACACCTATGGTGTGAAACATTAATCCTACTAATTCTTTTTGGTTGACGTGGAATTTTATTTTAGCCGCTAAATTATTAAGGTGCATATTACAAGTATTCCCATCGAAACCTGTACTGGCTATGCCTATTTGCGGTTTTTTTAAATCGTCTTCAGTTAATCCAACACCATAAAGCATGGCTTGTGCAGCAGGCTGATTTGGATCTTGTGTAACGCGTTTACTATATTTATTTAGTTGCATTATTAACTATAATTTTTAGAGTTTATTTATTTTGTATTAACCAAATTATTTAGGACAAGCAGCAAATTTAACTACTGTCCATTCTTTTTAAGTTTTTTAATTTCTTTTTCTACAACATCCACTTTGTGTAATTTTTATTTATGTTATTGAATATTAAATATTTATAATCTTTTTTTTACTATGATTAATCTACTAAAAAAGCCTGTATTTAATTAGATACAGGCTTTAGTTTTAAATTTTATAATTTATTTAATATCGTTCCTATTTCCGTTGTAAAATAATATTTATAATTTGATGTTTCATCTTAATAGGTTAAATATGAACTTTTTTTGAAACTAGAAAAAAATTACTTATTTAATAATTTTACTTTCTGTTGGATAATTTGTTCTACAGATTTATTTTTAATTTTACTTTCAAGCCAAGAAATAATATCTAAATATAAAAATGCACGTTTTTCATAAGGATGGTTTTCTAATTTTTTTAATTCTTCATGTAATTCTATAAATGCTTTTTTTAATTCCTGTGGATAAATTTGACTCAATTTTTTCAAAAAAGAAATCATTTTACGTTGAACTTGTTGCAAATTATCCATTTTAAGTAAAAACTTATAGGTAGAAACAATTAAAGTTTCAATATTAAAATCAATTCCTGCATCATAATGAGCTACTAAGTTTAAAATTCTTGAAAAACAAAGTAAATCTTCTCGCATTTTTAATTCCTTATTATTAATAATTTTATTTAGATAATAAATGCACAATTTATAATCTCCCGCACCAAAATACATCGATGCAATTTTGTAATAAAAAACCATAACATGATGTGCATCAATTAAAGGATTATACTTTGGAATTTCATCAATTAAAAAAGAAACAAATGAGAGTCCTTTTGTGAATTTTCCTTCTAAAAAATACTGGTTAAGTTTACTTTGGTTATAATATAAAAAAATTAAAGATTTTGTGTTTTCATTTATGGCAATTAGTTCATTTTCTATCTCATACTCCAATTTATTAATAACCTGAATAAATTTTGTTTTATGCTTAATTAAATACAATGATTCTAATAAATAATTTATTCCTTTTAAATAAAAAACAGGATTTTGGATTTTCATTTTTGGATCTTCATCAAATAAATCCACCCATTTTTGAGAGTATTTATAACTCTTTACAAAATCTTGTAAAATTAAATGATACCATAAATAAGCTTTGTACAAAAAAAGTTTTTCTCTAAAACTTAATTCTGAAATTTTATACGATGGAAGTCGTTTTTTAAAATAATTAGTAACAAATAAAACATCATCATTATTTTTAACATAACCTTGTTTAAGCATTAAACTATATAATTGTAAAGATAAATTTGATAATTTACTACTTCTAGTATTTTTTATGTTTAAATCTTTAGCTTGGTGTGTAAGTTCATCAGCTCTATTGCTTAAACTACGTGTAATATATTGTGATTCTATTACTTTTTCAAATTCAACAATTTCAAATGCTAAATTATTTTCACTATTTATAATAGCTATTTCTTTAGCTTTTTCTAAAAGTTTTAAACTTTGTTTATACAACCCTTTGCTATATAAAATTGCAGCAAAATCAAACTGTTCTCTAATTTGAGATCTAATATTTTGATGAACGGGATTAAGTCTAAGACTAATTAAAATTTGTTTATATAAATGAGCTTTTGCATTAGATATTTGCTGTTTTTTTATAGAGGTTTTTTGCAAAATTTGCAATTCATTATAGGTATCGCTTTTATCCAACAAGTTAAAAAGCAACATGAAATTAGCTTTTACATTTCCTCCTAACCTACCTGCATAAACCTTAAATTGTCTTTTTTCAGATTTTGAAAGCGATTTAACTAATAAAAAAAGTTGATCGTTTTTTCCTATAGCCATAGTAACGTTTTTAATTATATCTATTTGATTTTGTGGTAGTTAAAAATATTATTTTAAAATTGAACGTAGTATTATGACTGTAAATTAGTACAAAATTAAAAATATTTACTACTATTTTTGATATTCAAAAGTCATAAAAAAAATCAACAAATGAGCAAAAATAGTATTCAAATATTTGACACTACATTAAGAGATGGAGAACAAGTGCCTGGTTGTAAACTTAATACAGAACAAAAATTGCGCATTGCCAAACAACTAGATTTGTTAGGTGTTGATGTTATTGAAGCCGGTTTTCCAATGTCAAGTCCAGGAGATTTTAAATCCGTAGAAGCTATTTCAAAATTAGTTAAAAATGCTACCGTTTGTGCTTTAACTAGAGCCAATAAAAAAGATATTGAAGTTGCTGCTAAAGCACTAAAACATGCAAAAAAACCGAGAATTCATACAGGTATTGGCACCTCTGATTCTCATATTATTCACAAATTTAACACTACCAGAGAAAAAGTGATTGAAAGAGCTATTGAAGCCGTTAGTTACGCAAAAACTTTTGTGGACGATGTAGAATTTTATGCCGAAGATGCTGGTAGAACGGATAATGATTTTTTAGCAAAAGTATGTGAAGCCGTTATTGAAGCAGGAGCCACTGTTTTAAATATTCCAGATACCACAGGATATTGTTTACCAAATGAATATGGTGCAAAAATAAAATACTTAGTAGATCATGTAAAAGGTATTGAAAATGTAATCATATCATGTCATTGCCATAATGATTTAGGAATGGCAACTGCCAATGCAATAGCAGGAATACAAAATGGAGCTCGACAAATTGAATGTACCATTAATGGAATTGGTGAGCGTGCAGGAAATACGGCTTTAGAAGAAGTAGTTATGATTTTAAAACAGCATAGCAATATGAATTTAGATACTAATGTAAATACTAAATTATTAAATTATACCAGTCAATTAGTACAGCAAAGTATGGGAATGTATGTACAACCTAACAAAGCTATTGTAGGTGAAAATGCTTTTGCTCATAGCTCCGGAATTCATCAAGATGGAGTAATTAAAAATAGAGAAACCTATGAAATTATTAATCCTGAAGATGTTGGCGTTTCTAAATCATCTATTATATTAACAGCTAGAAGCGGAAGAGCAGCATTAGCTTACAGAGCAAAAAATGTTGGTTATGATTTAACTAAAATTGAATTAGATGTTTTATATCCTGAATTTTTGAAATATGCTGATACCCAAAAAGAAGTAAATGATCAAGATTTACATCAATTACTTTCATCAAAAGACAACTTCAAAAAAAGTGTTAATTTTTAAATCTTTTTAATAAAATGTCCAAAACTCTTTTTGATAAAGTATGGGATGCTCATGTAGTAACTTCCATTAAAAACGGACCACAAGTTTTATATATCGATAAACATTTAATACACGAAGTAACTAGTCCACAAGCTTTTACAGAATTAAAAACCAGAAATTTACCGCTATTTAGACCAAAACAAATTATTGCCACTGCCGATCATAATACACCAACTAAAAACCAACATTTACCCGTTAAAGATTTATTATCTAGAAATCAATTAGCCCAATTAACTTCAAATTGTAAAGAAAACAATATTGAACTTTACGGTTTAGGTCATCCAAATAATGGTATTGTTCATGTAATTGCACCTGAATTAGGAATTACTCAACCTGGTATGACTTTAGTTTGTGGTGATAGTCATACTTCTACACATGGTGCTTTTGGCTCCATTGCATTTGGTATTGGCACCAGTCAGGTTGCTCAAGTATTTGCCAGCCAATGTGTTCTTGCTGAAAAACCTAAATCCATGCGTATTTCTATCCATGGAAAACTAAAAAAAAATGTATTTCCTAAAGATGTAATTTTATATATAATTTCAAAATTAGGAACCAATTCAGGTACTGGGTATTTTGTTGAATATGCTGGAGATGTATTTCAAAACATGAGTATGGAAGGTAGAATGACCGTCTGTAATATGAGTATTGAAATGGGTGCTAGAGGAGGATTAATTGCTCCAGACAGCATTACTTACAACTACATAAAAGGAAGAAAATTTGCACCAAGTGGCAAAGATTTAGAAAAAAAAATGACTTATTGGGAAAGTTTAAAAACTGAAGAAGATGCTACTTTTGATACTGAATATTCATTTAATGCAAAAGATATTTCTCCAATGATAACTTTTGGAACCAACCCTGGTATGGGAATTAAAATATCAGAAACTATTCCAAAAAGCAAAGACAAATCTTTTAAAAATTCATTACAATACATGGATTTTAAAGAAGGTCAATCCTTATTAAACACACCAATCAATTACGTTTTTATAGGAAGTTGTACCAACTCTAGAATTGAGGATTTTAGAGTAGCTGCAAACTTTATAAAAGGAAAACAAAAGGCAAATAATGTAACCGCATGGCTAGTCCCAGGTTCACAAATGGTAGTAAAACAATTAAAAGAAGAAGGATTAGATGTTGTTTTTGAAAAGGCAGGATTTGAACTTCGACAACCAGGATGCTCAGCTTGTTTGGCTATGAATGACGATAAAATTCCAAGTGGAGCGTATTGTGTTTCTACCTCAAATAGAAATTTTGAAGGTCGGCAAGGACCAGGTTCAAAAACGCTATTAGCAAGTCCTTTAACAGCAGCAAGCGTTGCTGTAGCAGGTAAAATTGTAGATATCTCAAAATTTAGTTAACATGGAAAAATTTACAAAACTTATTACTACTGCAATACCTTTATCTATTGAAAATATTGATACCGATCAAATTATTCCAGCACGTTTTTTAAAAGCTACTTCAAAAGAAGGATTTGGTAAAAACCTATTTCGAGACTGGAGATTTGACCAAAACAATAATCCAAAAGAAGATTTCATTTTAAACAACAGCAACTATAAAGGTCAAATACTAATTGCAGGCACTAATTTTGGCTGTGGTTCTAGTCGCGAACATGCCGCTTGGGCAATTGCTGATTATGGTTTTAAAGTAGTGATTTCCAGTTTTTTTGCAGATATTTTTAAAGGAAATGCATTAAATAACGGTATCCTTCCAATTCAAATTTCAGAAAATTTTCTACAAATTTTACTAAAAACTACGTTAAGTAATCCAAATTCATTAATTTTAATTGATTTAAAGGAACAAACTGTTTTATTAGAAGAAACAGGTCAATTTGAAAAATTTGAAATAAATTCCTACAAAAAACATTGCTTGCTAAATGGATTTGATGATATTGATTATTTAGTAAGTATAAAAGACAAAATTGAAGTATTTGAAAATAAACGATTAGTAAAATGAAATTAAATATAGCAGTTCTTTCAGGAGATGGTATTGGACCTGAAGTAACTCAACAAGCCACAAAAATTTTAGATACTATTGCTGAAAAATATAAGCATACTTTTAAATATTTAAAAGCAGATGTTGGAGCAATAGCAATTGACAAAACAGGAAATCCTCTACCTAAAGAAACTATTGAAATTTGCAACAATGCAGACGCCATCTTATTTGGTGCAATTGGCGATCCAAAATATGATAAAGATCCTAATGCAAAAGTTCGTCCTGAACAAGGATTATTAGCTCTTAGAAAAACACTTGGTTTATTTGCTAACATTCGTCCTTTAACCACTTTTAACGGATTAATACATCAATCTAATCTAAAAGAAGACGTAATAAAAGGAACAGATTTTGTAATTTATAGAGAGCTAACTGGTGGCATTTATTTTGGTGAAAAAACATTAAGTGATGATGGTAAAACAGCAACTGATGTTTGCTCCTATTCCATTGATGAAATTGATAGAATTGCTCATTTAGCATTTAAAGCCGCACAAAAACGAAGAAAAAAACTCACTTTAGTTGATAAAGCCAATGTATTAGAATCTTCAAGATTATGGAGAAAAAGAGTTACAGAATTATCTAAACAGTACAGCAACGTTAAATTAGAATATTTATTTGTAGATAATGCTGCTATGCAACTTATTTTAAATCCAACGCAATTTGATGTTATTTTAACTGAAAATATGTTCGGTGATATTTTATCCGATGAAGCAAGTGTAATTGCTGGTTCTATCGGATTATTAGCTTCAGCTTCTGTTGGAGAAAAAACGGCATTATTTGAACCAATTCATGGTTCATATCCACAAGCAAAAGGCAAAAATATTGCAAATCCAGTTGCGGCTATTTTATCTGCAGCTATGTTATTAGAACATTTTAATTTAAATGATGAAGCAGAAGATATTAGAGCAGCCGTAGATAAATCAATAGAATTAAACATATCTACACCCGATTTAAATTTAGAAAATCATTTTTCAACTGCTAATGTTGGAAGTTTTATTAGAGATTTCATTTTAGACGAAGACAATACTTTTTATAATAAACACAATATCGATTTAGGTCAATCTACCATTATTTAACTAAATAAATCAATTTGAATTTGAATCGCCCAACTATTAAATTGGTTGGGTGATTTTTTTTGTAATTTTGCACTCATGAAAAATTACCCTAGTTTAGAAGATGCTTTAAATTTTCGAAGATCCGTTAGAATCTATGATGAAACTAAAGAAATTGAAACTTCAATTGTAAAAAAATGTATTAAACAGGCAACACTTGCACCTAATAGCAGTAATATGCAACTTTGGGAATTTAATCATATTACCTCCAAAAATCTTATTAAAAAATTAAGTATAGCTTGCTTAAATCAAAATGCTGCAACAACTGCAAAACAGTTAGTTGTAATAGTGGTTAGAAAGGATTTATGGAAACAACGAGCAAAAGAAAATTTAAACTATTTACAAAACTTATTCGGAAAAAAGCCTAAAGAAGCCTATTCTTCGCGTGAAAAATTTGCACTTAATTATTACGGCAAAATTATGCCTTTTGTCTATGGCGATTTTTTAGGAATTTTTGGCTACATCAAATATTTTATAGCATGGATTACTGGAATTTTTAAACCTGCTTATCGTCAATTACGCAAAAATGATATGCGAATTGTTGCTCATAAAAGTGCTGGTTTAGCTGCACAAACTTTTATGTTAAGTATGGCTGCAGAAGGTTATGACACTTGCCCAATGGAAGGAACTGATACGCTAAGAATCAAAAAAATACTTAACCTGCCTTCTAAAAGTGAAATAAATATGGTAATTTCATGCGGAATTAGAAAACCCGAAGGAGTTTATGGTGAACGCTTTAGAATTCCTTTTAAAAGTGTTTATAAACAATGGTAATTTTTATTAAAATAAATCGACTTATTAAGCATGAAAACAAAAAAATACATCATTGATAAAATTATCAATCATAAAAAAAAACCTCATCTAAATTTTTCTTTAAAACACAAAACTGAAAAATTTACAAATAATTTATTTCATACACTTTTTGATGCAGAAGCTTGTGTTGAAAAAAATATAATTCAACTAGAACAAGATTTTAATGAAATTTATGAAATTGCTAATTTTACCAAAGCACAAACTACTGAAAATATTTGGGAACGATTTTTATTAAAACTACCTACTATTTTAAAAAATTTGAATATTGATGCACAAGAAATTTATGACCATGACCCAGCTGCAAATAGTGTTGAAGAAGTCTTTTTAGCATATCCTGGCTTTTATGCTATTGCTATTTACAGATTTAGTCACGAATTATATTTATTAAACATTCCAATAATTCCCCGTTTAATGAGTGAATATGCACATTCAAAAACAGGAACTGATATTCATCCAGGTGCTAATATTGGACATTCATTTTTTATTGATCACGCCACTGGAATTGTTATTGGAGAAACGTGTTCTATTAAAAATCATGTAAAAGTTTATCAAGGAGTAACCTTGGGTGCTTTACAAGTTTCTAAAGAAATGAAAAACCAAAAAAGGCATCCTACAGTTGAAGATCATGTTACTATTTATGCAAATGCCACCATTTTAGGTGGAGATACCATTATAGGTGAAAACAGCACCATTGGAGGTAATGTGTTTATAACGTCTTCAGTCCCAAAAAACTCCATAGTTTATCACACTCCTGAAATTAAATTAAAATCCAAAATTAATTTATGAAAAACGCGTCTTTATTTAATTTCATTGGGAACACTCCATTAATTAAAACTTCAAATATTATTAAGAATAAAAAAATTACTTTATTGTTGAAATTAGAAGGAAATAACCCTGCGGGAAGTGTAAAAGATCGCCCTGCTTACAATATGATATACAGTGCATTACAACGTGGTGAAATCAAAAAAGGCGATTATTTAATTGAAGCTACCAGCGGAAATACAGGAATTGCTTTAGCTATGATTGCACAGCAATTCGGAATGAAAATTGAGTTGGTAATGCCCGAAAATTCAACGAAGGAACGAGTCCAAACAATGAAAGCCTATGGTGCAAAAGTAACCTTAACTTCTGCTGAAAACGGTATTGAAGGTTCAAGATCTTACGCAGAAAAACGTTCTAAAGAAAAAGGATATTTTATGCTTGATCAATTTGCAAATGATGATAATTGGAAAGCACATTATAAAACTACTGGCCCAGAAATTTGGGACGCTACAGATGGCAAAATTACTCATTTTGTTTCTGCAATGGGAACTACAGGAACTATTATGGGAACTTCAACTTATTTAAAAGAAAAAAATAAAGAAATCCAAATAATTGGAGCTCAACCTACAGATAATTCCAGAATTCCTGGCATTAGAAAATGGTCAAAAGAATTTCTTCCAAAGATATTTAATCCTAAAAAAGTGGATTTAATAATTGATGTTAGCGAACAAGAAGCACGTGAAACCACTAAAAAACTAGCAAAACTAGAAGGTGTTTTTTCAGGAATGAGTGGTGGCGGAGCTGTAGTTGCTGCAATTAAATTAGCTGAAAATATTTCACAAGGCATTATCGTTGCAATTATTCCAGATAGAGGAGATCGCTATCTTTCTTCCAATTTATTTGACTAACATTAGTTTCATTTATTAATTGTAATTGATTGTCCGTAATTAATCATAGAATGTTCGTCACCCTGAACTTGTTTCAGGGTCTCATCAATATAAATCGGTGATTAGTAAAAACTATGAGATGCTGAAACAAGCCTGCCTGCCGGACAGGCAGGTTTAGCATGACGTATAAATATGAAATATAACACAAAACGGATATACATTTAATTGTACAACTATTGCTTTTATTGTACTTTTGTTTATCAAATTTTTTTAGACAAAATCATGAGAAAAATTCAAATGGTTGACCTAAAAGGTCAATACAAACTTATTCAAAATGAGATAGATACCAAAATATTGGAAGTAATTAAATCTACCGCATATATTAACGGACCTGAAGTTCAAAATTTTCAAAAAGAATTAGAAGATTACCTGCAAGTAAAACACGTAATTCCTTGTGCAAACGGTACTGATGCTTTACAAATTGCAATGATGGGGTTAGGGTTAAAACCTGGAGATGAAGTAATTACTGCCGATTTTACCTTTGCAGCTACGGTTGAAGTTATCGGGCTTTTACATTTAACTCCTGTTTTAGTAGATGTTGATAAAAACTCTTTTAATATAAATATTGAAGCTCTTAAAAAAGCAATTACACCAAAAACAAAAGCCATTGTTCCTGTTCATTTATTTGGGCAATGTGCAAATATGGAAGCAGTTTTAAAAGTGGCAAAAGAACATAATTTATATGTAATTGAAGATACCGCTCAAGCAATTGGTGCAAATTATACTTTTACTGATGGCACTGTTAAAAAAGCTGGAACTATGGGAACTATTGGTACTACTTCATTTTTCCCTTCTAAAAATTTAGGGTGTTATGGTGATGGTGGTGCTATTTTTACCAATGATGATAAGCTAGCTCATATTATTAGAGGAATGGTAAACCACGGCATGTATAAACGTTATTATCATGATGTTGTTGGTGTAAATTCAAGATTAGATAGTTTACAAGCGGCTATTTTACGAATTAAGCTTCCACATTTAAATGAGTATTGTGATGCTAGAAGAAAAGCAGCTACTTATTATTCTGAAGGATTTTCAAATCATAAAAATATTGTAACACCTAGCACTAGTAATTTTACTACACACGTTTTTCATCAATATACTTTACAAGTTAAAAATGTGGATAGAAATGCCTTAAATCAACACTTAATGGATGCAGGAATTCCAAATGCAATTTATTATCCTGTTCCTTTACATTTACAAAAAGCTTATGCTGATGAACGTTATAATGAAGCTGATTTTAAAAATACTAATGAATTAATAAACACCGTTTTATCCTTGCCAATGCACACAGAACTAGATCATGAGCAACAAGATTTTATTATTAAAACGGTTTTAGATTTCATCGAAAAAAATGCATAAAATTTTAGTAACTGGCGGATTAGGTTTTATTGGTTCTCACACGGTTGTAGAACTACAAAATGAAGGATTTGAAGTTTTTATTATTGATGATTTATCTAATTCTACGATAGATGTGCTAGATAAAATTACTGCTATCACTCATAAAAAACCATCTTTTTTTAATATTGATTTAAAAGATAAAATCGCAGTTACTACTTTTTTTAATGAACATAAAATTGATGGAGTTATTCATTTTGCAGCTTCAAAAGCAGTAGGTGAAAGTGTTGAAAAACCTTTAAAATATTACGAAAATAATATTGATTCTTTAATTCACGTATTGCAACAAATGAAAGTTCGGAAAGTGAATAACTTTATTTTTAGTTCATCATGCACAGTTTACGGACAAGCTGATGAATTGCCAATTACCGAAAATGCTCCTATAAAACCTGCAGAATCTCCTTATGGAAACACCAAACAAATTGGAGAAGAAATTATAAAAGACACTACTAAAATTTCAGAATTAAAAGCAATTGCATTACGTTATTTTAACCCGATTGGAGCTCATAAAAGTGCAAAAATTGGAGAATTACCAATTGGTATTCCTCAAAATTTGATTCCGTATGTTACTCAAACTGCAGTAGGAATTAGAAAAGAATTATCTGTTTTTGGAAGCGATTACCCAACTCCAGATGGCACAGCCATAAGAGATTATATTCATGTAGTAGATTTGGCAAAAGCACATATTGTGGCTATGCAACGCTTACTAAAAAACAATCAAAAAAAATCTTTTGAAGTATTTAATATTGGTACTGGAAAAGGAAATTCTGTTTTAGAAATCATTGAATCTTTTGAAAAAGTTACTGGTAAAAAATTGAATTACAGACTAGTAGATAGACGAGAAGGCGATATTACCGCTGCGTATGCTGATACAACTTATGCTAACAAAGAATTAGGTTGGAAAGCTAAATTATCTCTTGATGAAGCCTTACTTTCTGCTTGGAAATGGCAAAAAACTTTAAAATAATTATCGTTTACTTAATCCTTATAAATTTCACTTTTAGGATGAAATGCTAACCAAGCAAATGCAAAATGATTACTATGTGGCTCTATTTTTAATTGACTTCCTTTTAATTTTCCACGAAAACAATACCCCGTAATATCCCATTTTGAATTAGTTTGTGTATCAATTATAAATTTTTTATCCTTTTTAAAAGTTAATAACTTATTGTTTAATTTTGATTTAAATATGGTTACAGAACCAATATCTTTAGATTTGGAAATATCCTTTTCATCTAAAACAGAAATTGTACCTGACTGATAAAAAAGCACCACATTTGTTCCTTTAAAAGTATCATTTAATACTCCTTTTTTGGCTACACTTGTGAATGAGTAAATTTTATAATCTCCATTATGTTCAATATCCACAATTCGCTCAAGTGCGGGTAATCTTTTATCCACTTTATCACTATCAAAAAAGTATTGAATTGGAGCATTTTTTCCATCATATTTAACATACGGATTTTTACCATATTGTTTCTCAGAAGCAACAAAACCAGTTTCTTTTGAAAGAATTTTTCCTTTAGGATAACGGCTAAAAAATTCATCTACCGAAATAATTAAGGAAGGAATAATGTTTAACTGAGCATTTGTGTATTTACCAACAATACCTTCTCCCAATAATTGTTGCCATAACGATTCTGTTTTTCTATCCAGCATAACCATATCGCTGTTTCGCAACATTCCAGAAGGTTCAAATTCTAAAATTTCTTCTTTTCCTCCTACATTTAATTTTCTACTATACACAATTCCAGAATTACAAAGCGGACAATAAGTAACCAAAATAGGCTGACCTCCTAACATATCGTTTGCAATTTCATGCATAGTCAAAATATTTAAAGAATATGCTTTTGCTTCTCCATTAATTTCAACAGCAATAACAGGTTCTTTCAGAAAAAACATTGTTAACCCTTTAGTTTTACCCACAAATTTTGGATTGTCTAACGTTGGAAAAGAGCCTTTTGGTAATACAATTTGAATTTCAGATAAATTTACTGAATGCTTTAAGGTATCCGTTTTCCATGTAAAGTTTAAGTCTTTTGGATTTTTAAATTGAGCGGTAGAAATGGCAATTGTAAAACTTAGTACAACAGTTATCCAAATTTTAAAATTCATATCATCTTATTTAATATTATTTGTCTAATATATCGCTAATTACTTACATTTTTTCTGTCTAATTCAAAATTGAAACTAAAAAGAGGCGGTCTGAAAAGTCCTGAAAACTGTCATTCTGAATTTATTTCAGAATCTCACATTGTTGATTACAATAAATTATGAGAACCTGAAACGAGCCCGCCTGCTACTGGCAGGTTCAGGTTGACGAAAATTTCACTTTTCAGACCGCCTCTTTTTATATTTGAAGTGAGATCCTTTATTTTATTTTTGAAATACTTTTTCCATTTCTTCTAAGGTTTTTCCTTTGGTTTCTGGAATAAATTTCCAAACAAACAAAATAATGATGATGATGAAGAAAGAGAATACAAAATAGGGTAACGAATTGTTCCAAATTCCTCCATTCATCTGTAATTTATTAGCGTCACTATCTACCATTATCGGGAAAGTTTGAGACACAAAATAATTTGCTAACCATTGTCCTGCTACAGCTATAGACATAGCAGCACTTCGTATTTTATTAGGAAATATTTCGGATAATATTACCCAAACTACAGGTCCCATTGACATAGCAAATGAACCTATGAAGATCAAAATTCCCACCAAACTTATAATGCCTTCTGTAGATGATATAGTTGGTAAACCTGCTGAATTAATATTTGAATAACTACTAAAATATAACGTGAAACCCATCATTAAAAAACCAATTAACATGCCGAATCCTCCAATCATTAATAATGGTTTTCTTCCTAATTTATCTACCGTAAACATAGCTACAAACGTAAACAGTAAATTAACTGTTGCTAATAATATTTGTTGTTTTAGAACATCATCTTGCCCAAAACCTAACGCTTGTTCAAAAATATCGGCTCCGTAATATAACACGGCATTTATTCCTGTAAATTGTTGTAATACGGACAATACGGTTCCTATAATTACAATGGGTAATAACGATTTGGTAAATACTGATACTTTAGCCGATTTTATATCATTTTCTATAGCTATTTTAATATCTGAATATTCTTTTTCTGCAATTGCATCTCCATGAATTCTTTTTAAAATGCCTTTTGCTTCTTCATCTTTATTATTTATCATTAACCATCTCGGACTTTTTGGTACAAAAAATAATAAACCTAAAAATAAAAATGCCGGAATCATTTCTGACCAAAACATTTGTCGCCACCCATAAGATATATTTTCACTATCGGTTAATTCAGAGCCAATAAAATACGTTGCTAAAAACACTACAAAAAATCCTATAACAATGGCAAGTTGATAAAATGTTACCAAATTTCCTCGTTTTTCTGCAGGAGCTATTTCTGCAATATACATAGGTGCATTCATAGAAGCAATTCCTATGGCAACACCACCTATAATTCTAAAAATCACCAATAATGTAATAGATTGTGGCAACATACTTGGTAAGCCTGATCCCCAAGCAGATATCATAAAAAATACTGCCGAAATTATCAAAGATTTTTTCCTCCCAATCTTTTTACTTAAAATACCTGCACCTGCTGCACCAACCAAAGCTCCTAATAATGCACTACTTACTATAAATCCTTTTAAAGCCCCCGTTAATTCAAAATATTTAGAAAAGTAAAATTGCGTACCGTTAATTACTCCTGTGTCATATCCAAATAACAATCCTCCTAAGGTTATAACTATGGTTATAAAATAAATATTAATTCGTTTGTTTGATGTAGTACTCATAATATATTTCAATTTAATTATTATTCTTTTGTTTATTTATTTTAATAAATTGTTTTGCAAATCGCTTGCCCAATTTACGTTGTGATTTAGAATTAAAATGAACCTTGTCTGGGTTACTTGTTAGTCCAACCGAAGAAATTACATATATATTAGTGTCTTTTTCAGCTATTTTATGCAAAATACTATTTAATGTTTTCCAGTTTTTATTTCTTTTTTCAGGTTTAGCATAATTTCCTAATTCTCCTACAAGTATAGGCAATTTATCATTTCCTGCATCATGCCTAAAGTTTTTAAATAATTGTTGTAGTTTTTTACGATATAGTGGCAATGTTTTTTGGTGTGCATCACTTTCTCCTTGATGCCATAAAATACCTTTAATACTTCCAATACTTTTTGCATATTCCATTCTTTTTTTAAAATTGCTATACAATTTCACATTCCTAAATAATGAATCACCTAACCATTGACTGATTGAGCTACCACCTACAGCACAAGGCACTAAAACTATATCAATATTATTTGGTAGATTTTTATGTAATTCTTTTGCAAAGGAAAGTCCACAATCTAAACCATCTAATTTAGGTTCATAAAAGTGTAATGGTTCTTTTGCTAAAACCAATTTCATTTCTTTATTAAGCATAAAAATATTTGAATTTGTAACGGTATCTTGAGCTTCAACAATACCTCTTCCTGCCATATTAGATTGACCAGCCATCATAAACACCCATTTCTCTTTTTTATGAATACAGCCAATAAGTAAAAAAACACAAAATATTAATATTCCTTTTTTCATTTTCGTATATCATTAATTAAATTTAGAATTTCTCTCACTTTATTTTCTAATCCTTAGTAATATTTAGTCCTTCAGGTTAAATTCCAAAATATTTTTCGACATTTTATTCGCCCCCTAAAATAATATCGCAATATGAAGTAAGTTTCATGTTGGCTTGATTATTTAAATTTATGATTACTTTATTAACCTGAGTTCGACCTAAGGATTTACTTTAAATAACTGAAAATCAAAATGTCATTGCGAAAATTATAAATGTAGTGCCATAATTTGAAGTAATCTTTTCATAAAAATGAGATTGCTTCCTCATTTCGCTTTGCTTCATTCATCGCAATGACGTAGCTTGTTGATTTTCAACCCGGTATTTATTTTCTTACATCGAACTCAGGTTATTAGTATAAAATTATCCTATTTTATTGGCATTAAATCTGCATAACGTTTACCTAAAATACGTAAACTTACATTATTAAAATGCACATTATCACCCATAGTTTTTAAATCAGAAGTTTTTACTATTTCAATATTATCATTCTTTTTAGCGTATTTTTCTAAAATTTTATTGAATTTTTTCCAATCTGGTCTATCTACTCCAAAATCTCCTAATTCACCAACAACAATTGGCATATTTTTATTACCACATTCTTTTCTAATTTTTGTAAATAAAGTGTTTAATTTTGTTGTATAAGTTGCAAACATTTCTGGTTTTGCATCTGTTTCACCTTGATGCCAAATCATCCCTTTTATGATTCCAACTTTTTTTGCTTTACCAATCATTTTTGTGATATTACTCCATAGATGCATTGTTCTAAATTCGGAATCATCTAACCATTGGTTTACACTACTTCCCCCAACGGCTGTAGAAATCATAGCTACAGTTACATCTTTAGGTACTTTTTTTAGTAATTCATTGCCAAAACTACGCCCGCAATCTAATTTACGATACCAAGGAAAATTTAAGTTAATTGGTTCTTTTAATATTACCCATTCTCCTTTTGTGTTAATCGTTATTAATCTTGGATTTGGAATGGTGTCTTGTGGCATAATTTGTCCATTTCCTTCCATATTGGATTGACCAGCCATTAAATACACCCAAACTTTATCTTTTTTAGGCATTTTTGCAACTTTTTTCACCACTTTTGGATAATATCGGACTCTATTTTCTTTAAAATAACGTACATAATCAATTTTAAAAGTTTGTGGAAAACGAGAAGTATAATCTGGGTTGCCTGGTAAATTTCCTCCTACAGCACAATTCAATATCATAAAAAAAGGTTTAAAAAACGGATTATTGTCCTTATCAATATTTAACTCTTTATATGTTTTATCATAATATTTCTTATTATCAACTAAATATTTAATGCCTTTTTCATCCCAAACAATAGAAAAAACGTGAAAATCATCACTAAAATTACTGTATCGCAATTCGTATTTTTCTCCAATATATTGCGTATTTTTTGTTGCATCATTAAAAATGGTTGTTCCTCTAACTCTAAATGGTATATGACCAACTTCTTCCATAATATCTAATTCACCACAATATGGCCAACCTTTCTCAGAAATATTCTGACCAAGTAACCAAATTGCTGGCCACAAGCCTCGTGTTTTTGGTAATTTTGCTCTTACATCTATTCTTCCAAAATTAAAATTAACTTTTTCACTAGTTTTAATTCTTGAAGAAGACCAATACCCTTTATGCTTATTATCTTTTTTAGCAGTAATAATCAGATTACCATCTTTAACTACGGCATTTTCTTTTTTATACCACACTTTTTCATTATTTCCCCAACCACATAAATTTGGGCAGCCATTACCTAATTCATAAGACCAATTTTTAGTTTTCAATGTATCATCATTAAATTCATCTTGCCAAACTAAATGGTAATCTTTATATTTTAAAGGAGAGGTATAAGCACTATCTTTACGGACAATTCCTTTTCTTTTATCTAGCACATATCCCAAAATATCTTTATTCCATACTTCTTCCATAAGATATTTGTGTGCAATATCATTCATATGAACACCATCTCCACTATTAAATTTTTTCTTAATTGTTCCATTCCAATTTGCAAATCCTTTCCAAAAATCTAATGTATGTCTGCCGTATCTTGTTTCGGTAGAGTCTTTCATTATTTTTTGTAATTTTCTTTTTTCTTTAGACATATTTCTACCTTGGGTAGTACTTATCCAATAAGGAATTTTATTTGCATCTAATGCATTAGTTATTTGTGTATAATTGTCTAATTGCTCTTTTATTGAGTAACCACTACTTACATCATTACTTGGTAAATTTATGATAACTGCATCGGGATTAAATGATATGGCTTTGGTTACATTATGTGCTATATCTGGTTTTGGCCTATTTGCTTTTAATTTAGCATTTGAAGGTAATAATTGATAAGTTGTATAACCACCAACGGCTAAATTTATAACTTCATTATATCCATTAGATCTAATTACTTTTCTACGATAACGATTTACCCAAGCATTTTTAGAATCTTTTGGCCCAGTACCCGCAGCCGTTGATGAGCCAAGAACTACAATTTTAATTGCATCTTCTTTTTTCCCATTGATTACCTTTTTATATTCATTAGGAATTTGACGAATATTAGCAAAATAAGTTATTTCATCTTTACCAGTTGGTTTTTTATTTAAATCTACAAAAAGTGTAATTTTATTATAAGATGGATTTCCAAAAATAGCGTTTGAAAAATCGAACACTAAAGTTTCCCATTCATTTATTCGTGTATTTTTTACGGAAATTGTTGAATTTGAACCGCCATCTTTAGAATCTTCTAATTTAAAACTAAACGAACCTAAATGATCCATAAGAACATCCATTGTAAATCTATTTCCATCTTTAATTTGAACTGGTTTTACTAATTCAGTTGCAATACCAGACCAAACATTAGCGTCTGAAGCTCTTACAATTTCCCCTGCTATTTTACCATCTTTTTTAATGGTTTTAAAAGCATATTTATCTTTACTTAAATGACCATTAGCAAAATAATAAAACTGTTGTTCATTACTATTTTCTAAGTTTATGACTTTAAGACTTCTATTACAAGAAAATAAGGAAAGTCCAAAAATGAATATTAATAAATACTTTTTTAACATATTAAATGAATTATAATTAGTTTTTATTTTTTTCTTTCGAAGGTTTTTTCTGCTTACATTAATAACCAATTAAAACTTTATTTAACTGTAAAAGAAGTCATTAATTTAGCTTTAGAACTTCCACCAATCCAAACATTAAAATCTCCCGGTTCTACTTCCCATTTATTATTAGCAGTATAAAATTGCAATAACTCTCTATTTAAAGTAAAAGTAACCGTTTTAGTTTCGCCCGATTTTAAAGAAATTTTTTCGAATCCTTTTAATTCTCTTACAGGTCTTGTTAAGCTTCCTACCAAATCTCTAATATACATTTGTACAACTTCTTCCCCTTCTATTTTACCTGTATTTGTAACCTCTACAGAAGCTTTTATACTCCCATCTTTATTCATTTCAGATTTATCGAGTTTTAAATTTTTATAATCAAAAGTGGTATAACTTAATCCGTAACCAAAAGGAAATAAAGCTATTTTTGGAGAATCTGTATAACCAGAATAAGTAACATTAACTGGATTGAAAGGTCTTCCTGTATTTTTATGATTATAATATAATGGTTCTTGCCCTACATGATAAGGAAATGAAACTGGCAATTTACCAGAAGGATTATAATCTCCAAATAAAACATCGGCAATAGCATTACCAGACTGAGAGCCTAAATGCCAGCATTCTAAAATTGAAGGTACATGTTCTGCTGCCCAAGTAATTTGCATTGGACGACCATTCATTAAAACAATAACAATGTTTTTATTTACTTTATAAATAGCTTCTAACAAGTCTTGTTGCACTCCTGAAAATCCAATTTTTGCTTGACTTCTTCCTTCACCTGTTTGTAAAGCTACTTCACCTATTGCAAGTATTACGACTTCGGCTTCTTTTGCCGCATTTACAGCAGCAGGAATATCAGATTTATCAGTAGTATTAAATGTTAAAGGAAATAAAAATCCAGTATGTTGTTTATCATCTTTTTTTACAAGTACACATCCTTTTTGATAAATAATTTTAGTGTTTTTACTAACAGCTGATTTAACACCTTCAAGTAAAGAAACTGCTGAATTTGAGCCTCCTTTAGCTCTCCAGTTTCCAATTGGTGCATCTTTATCATCCGCTAATGGACCAATTACCGCTATCGTTTTTATTTTTTTGTTTATTGGTAATAAATTAGTGCTATTTTTTAATAATACAATTGATTTTTTGGCATCTTCACGAGCAAAATCTTGATTTTCTTTTGTGAATATTTCTGTTTTTTCACGTTTTTCATTACAATACTTATATGGATCGTCAAAAAGACCAAGTTTAAATTTAACTCTTAAAATACGTTTTACAGCGTCATTTAATAATGAAATATCAACCTTACCTTCTTTAACTAATTTTTCTAAATAATTTTGATATACATACGATTCCATATCCATATCGCTTCCTGCTTTTACAGCTAATTCTGCTGCTTGTTTTTTATCTTTAGCGTAACCATGAGTAATCATTTCACCTATTGAACCCCAATCGGAAACCACAAATCCATCCCATTTCCAACCTTCTTTTAAAATGGTTCTTTGTAAATTTTCACTTCCTGTAGAAGGGACTCCATCTATTTCATTAAAAGCATTCATAAAAGTGGCTACTCCTGCTTTTGCTACTGCTTTAAATGGTGGTAAAATAGCATTATGTAATTCATGTATTCCAACATTAACGGTATTATAATCTCTACCTGCTTCGGCAAAACCATAGCCTGCAAAATGCTTAGCACAAGCAGCAATAGTGAAATTTTTGCTTAAATCATTTCCTTGAAAACCTAGCACCCTTGCTACTCCAATTTTAGAGGTAAGAAAAGGGTCTTCTCCAGAACCTTCCATAATTCTACCCCAACGAGCATCACGAGAAACGTCAATCATAGGTGCAAATGTCCAATTTATACCAGATGCAGAAGCTTCTTTAGCAGCAATACGAGCCGATTTTTTAATAATTTTAAGATCCCAACTTGCACTTTCTCCTAAAGGGATTGGAAAAATTGTTTTAAAGCCATGGATAACATCATAACCAAAAATTAACGGAATTTTTAATCTTGTATTTTCCATAACAATTTTTTGAGCCTCTCTAACTTTTCTGACTGAAACGACATTTAACATAGAGCCAACACCGCCATTTTTTAAATTTTCTAATTTATCTTTATCGCTAACATTAGATGGAGGTCCTGTAACATCCCAACTACCATTATATTGAACCATTTGTCCAACTTTTTCTTTAAGTGTCATTAATGCTAATACAGAATCTACTTTATGTTCAATGTTATTATTTAAAAATGAGCTAGTACTAATATTTTCCTTTTTATTATTACAGTTTGTAAATAATAACATTAAAAATGACAGTGCTACTATTTGATAAATTATTTTCATGGTTAATTATTTAATTTTAATTCTACAAATACTGGTAAATGATCAGATGGATATTTTAAATTTTTATGATCGCTTAAAACAGCATATTTTTTAACTTTAATTTGTTTTTGTTTTGAAACAAAAATGTAATCTATTCTTTTATTTATAGGTTTATTAAATTGAAATGCATTAAAAGTACCATCAGGTCCAAATGGTTTTTCAATTGAAATTGATTTAGCAGCATTCATTTTTTTAGATAAATCAGTAATTAACTCACTATTTGGTACTGAATTAAAATCTCCCATAAAAATAACAGGATAATTAAGCGTGTTTACCGTATTAATTTTATCTAAAATCATTTTTAACTCCTGCTCTCTAGCTACTTTTCCAACATTATCTAAGTGTGTGTTAAAAACCCAAAAAATTCGATTTGTTTTTATATCTGTAAATAAAGCATAAGTACAAATTCTAAGATAGGCGGCATCCCAACCTTTTGAAACTTTGTTAGGGGTTGGTGATAACCAAAATGTATGCTGCTTTTCAATTTTAAAATTATTTTTTATATAAAAAATAGCGGAATATTCCCCTTTATTTCCTCCTTCTCTACCCTGACCAATTATGTTGTAATTTTCTAATTGATTATTAATATAATTAACTTGATGCGGAAGTCCTTCTTGTGTTCCAAAAATATCTGGTGAATAAAATTTAATTAGAGAAACTAAATTTTCTTTTCTATTTGGCCATGCATTTTCTCCGTCAGAGGCTAAATCTAAACGCAAGTTATACGTCATTAATGTAATATTTTGACCATTAACATTGAATTGTAACAATAAAGAAACAACTATTAAATATAAAATCTTCTTAATTTCCATCGTTTTGTTTTAATTGATAAACTCTAACATAATCAACTTGCATAGTTTGTGGCCAAATTGTTTTATCTACTCCTTCTTTTCCACCCCAAACTCCACCAACAGCAAAATTCATTATTAAGTAAAATGGTTGATTAAATGGCCAATTTTTGATGTTTTTTTCTTTTGGGATATATGTATTTTTAATATTGTCTGGACTATCTACATAAAATTTTATAGCATCTTTTGTCCAAATTATTCCATAAGTATGAAAATCTTTTTCTGCAGTTTTTACATTAATGGCGGTTTTGTTATTTGTTACTCCAAAATCATCTTGTGTATGAATGTTAGTATGCGTTGTGTTTGGTTGGTATCCTACATATTCTAAGATATCAATTTCTCCGCATTTTGGCCATCCGGCATTATCATGATTAGAACCAAGCATCCATAAAGCTGGCCAAGTTCCTTTGCCCATTGGCATTTTTGCTCTAAATTCTATACGTCCATATTTAAATTCTTTTTTATTTTTACTGGATAATCTGGTAGAAGTATATCCGCCTTTTTCATTTTTCCCAGTTCTGATTGCAGAGATGGATAAAATTCCGTTTTCTACCTTATAATTTTCTATATTTTCAACATATTTTTGCCATTCATTGTTAACTTTTCCTGCTTTCCACAAAACAAATGACCAATTTCCTTTGTTAACTTTATTTCCATTAAATTCATCTGACCATACTAATTTATATTGCTTTACTTGGTTTTCTTTTTTTTCGGGTGAAATTTGATTTTTTTTACCACAAGAAAAGTAAATGATTGCTATAAATAAAATTAAAAATAAATTTTTGTAGGTCATTGTTAAATACGATTAGTTGTATTGTTTTTTAATTTTTTTATAGAAATCTTTTAAAGTAAAAAAAGCTTTCTTTTTAACTCCACCATTTGATATAAGCCCTTTTCTATTCCAACCATCTTGAATACCAGGTAACACTCTTTTTGGAGATCTAAAATCTGCCAAAATCCAAGGGCTCATTCCTCTAATGTTTGGAATTTTTTCAATCATTTTAATATTTTGTTGATATAAATATTCTTGATATTCTTCTGTCCAACGTTCTTTAGCTGTACCATGTAAACCTTGCAAAGCACCACCACCAAACTCTGAAATAACAACTGGTTTGTTAAATTTAATATTCCATTTTGCGTTTGGAGCATCTTCTAAAGAACCTCCATACCATCCAGTATATTGATTAAAAGCAACAATATCTAAGTATTTTCCAATTTCATCATCTACAATATTTACCCCGTTACTATTATGTTTTTCTAACGCTGCACTTATTAATCGGGTGCTGTCTATACTTTTGGTAAGGTTAATTAAATTTTTAATAAAATTATTTCTTGCTTTTGAAGGAGGCGTTTCATTTGCCATAGACCAAATAATAATGGAAGCTCTATTTTTATCTCTAGTAATGGCTTCTGATAATTGATTTTCAGCATTTTGTAAAGTATTTTTATTGTTGAAATCTATGGTCCAATAAACTGGAATTTCTTCCCAAACCATCATTCCAATTTTATCTGCTAATTTTAGCATGTGTTCGTTATGTGGATAGTGTGCTAATCGAACATAATTACAACCTAACTCTTTAGCCCAGTTTAAGGCTACCAAAGCATCATCTGTACTATAAGCTCTTGAACCTCGCATAGGGTTTTCTTCATGAATACTAATACCTCTTAAAAAAATTGATTTACCATTTAATAAAATATTTGATTCTTTGGTTTCAATAGTTCTAAAACCAATTTGATCTTTTAAGGTTTGATAATCAGTTTTTATAGAAACATCATAAAGTTTTGGATTTTTGGGATTCCAATATTTTATTTTTTTTGATTTTATCTCAAATTTTACTTTGCCATCTTTATCTGTAGTTAATTGTTTTTCTATTTTTAATTCGGGGATAGAGATTATAACTTTTTCACTTTTGGAACCCTTATTCAATTTAACATAACCATTAATACTATTTTTATCGTTTTTTTTAAGTTGAATATTATAATCTTGAATAAAAGTTAATGGCTCTTCAATTAATTTAACATCTCTTGTTATGCCGCCGTAATTCCACCAATCTGTATTTGTTGTGGGAACAGCATCTTTATGTCTGGTATTATCTACTTTTACCACTAAATAATTACCAACGGGTTTTACAATAGAAGTAATTTCAAAATTAAATGGTGTAAAACCACCTATATGTGTACCTAGTTTTTTTCCATTAAGGTAAACTTCTGCTTTATAATTTATGGCTCCAAAATATAGGAATAAACGTTTTTTGTTAGGCAAATTATAATCAAAAGATTTTTTATACCAAATGGTACCTTCATAATAAAACAATTTTTCTTTTTGAGAATTCCAATCACCTGGAACTAATAAAGTAGGAGATGTATCAAAATTATATTCAACCAATTCCATTTTATTTTTAGCATGATAATTATTATAAAAAGCAGCATTATTATTTTCAGGTAATTGGTCATAAGGCTGATGTCTATAATTATAATATCCTGTTTGATAAGGATCTACAATATAATGCCATGTACCATTAAGTGTAGTAGTATTTCTATTGGTTGTGTTAATAATTAAATTTTGAGACAGCCCAATAAAAGGTAAAATTAATGCGATTTTAATAAAGAATGATTTATGCATAAAAAGATTCAAAAATTGATTAATTTAAATAAATTTCGGTTTTAATTTTAATGTTATTTTTTATAACTAAATTTTATAATTAGGCTTACTGATACACTCTTACATAATCTATTTCCATAGTTCCTTGCACAAAATTAGGGTCTATGCTTCCTCCAAAATTACCACCCATAGCTACATTAAGAATTATAAATTGATTAGCATTAAACGGCCAAGTATCACTGTTTTTTGTTGATGGATTATAGGTATAATATACTTTATTATCAATTAGGAATTCTATTTTATCTGAGGTCCAATTAACGGCATAAATATGAAATGCTGTTGAAGCATCGGCTACATTAATTGTTTTTGTATTTACAGTTGCTCCATAACTTGATGGAGTGTGAATAGATTCATGAATTGTACCTAAATCGTTTCCAATATGCTCCATAATATCAATTTCACCACAAGCAGGCCAACCAACAGTTGTAATGTTTGAACCTAGCATCCAAATAGCAGGCCAAGTTCCACCACCTTCAGGTAGTTTTGCTCTAATTTCAATTTTACCATATTTAAAACTAAATTTACCTTGAGTTTTTAATCGGGCTGAAGTGTATTCATAGCCTTGATAATTTTCCTTTTTGGCTTTAATTTTTAAAATTCCATTTTCAATACTAACATTGTCAATTCTACTCGTATAATATTGAGATTCATTATTTCCCCAACCACAAACATTAGGGCATCCATCACCCAAATCATAAGTCCATTTTGTAGTATCTGGTGTGGTGCCTGAATCAAATTCATCAGACCAAACCAAATTTGAAGTAGCCGTTACCATTATGGTTATATCTTTTGAAGATTTTATTGAATTTCCTGTTGATGAGTACGCTAAAACATCAATAGTAAAAGTGTTAGTGCCACTTTCTTTATACGTATATTCAAATGTTCCAGTAGCATTATTTTCTTCACCTCCAGTACCAGGACGGAATCCATAAGAAACAGCATTTGTTGCTGATACATCAATTTTAATTGTACCCGAACCATCACCGTATGGTAAATTTGAAGTTGATCCTACTATTTCTACTGAAAAAGTAAGATTACTAGGTATTACTATAACTGGATATGGTGGAATTATGGGATTATCACCTCCTCCGCCACCACAAGAACAAAATAACAGAAGAGCAACTAAAAGGCTCATCATTATTGTTTTATCAATAAACTGATCAATTCTCATTTTATAAAAAATTAATTTGAATTATTTTTTAATAATTATTACTAAAATTGAAAAAGTATTGAAATTGAAGCATCATTATTACTGAAATTCAAATTTCACTTAAAGTTAACTATATATAAATTATACTATAAGTTTGTAATTAGTTTAATTTAATTTTCTCTTGATAAAGAGATTCCTCCTAATTAGGAGAAATCTCAATTCAAATTATCATAGTATTTGATTTTTACGTTCATTTTCATTAATCAAATACCAATAATGGAAACAAAATTAACTTAAACAATTAGTTTATAATTTATGATTATGGTGCTACTACTTTTAACCTTACATACCAAGTAGCATCATTTGTTCCCGGATCAGATGTAGCTCTTAAATACATGGTTGTATCGGTAATTTCTATAATCATCATTCTGTGTGAACCATTAAAAAATCCACAATATCCTAGTTTTTCAAAAGTAATAATTGTTCTGTCAACACCGTCACTACCTTTTTCACCATCAAAATCAAATCCCTCAGTATAATCAGGATAATCAAGTATCCATTCACTACCATATCCACCAAAAACACCTGGGGTTGCTGGATCAAAATCTCTAGCAAATGCCCACTTATATCCGTATAAATCACCATTTGTTACATGAGTATATACTTTAGTATTTGTAAAGGTGTATCTATCATCGTAGATTCCTTTCCCTGCTTTACCATTTGGACCAACTTTAAACCAAGTGGCATCAAAAGTTTCTGCATTTCCATCTGGTCTATCTGGTCCAGGGCCTAAACCTAGGTTTCCATTAAGATCTGAATCTATCATCCATGTTTTACCTGTAGCACTGTCACCCGTAAGCATGGTAACTATGGCAGGGTCAACATTAAAAGCATAATACACATCTATTTCTTTAATTAGAGATGTTGTAGATCCTCCTTTTCCAATGGCAGTAACCATAACTCTATAATGTTTTGTTCCTACTTTACCATATTTTTTAGATTTAGTAGCAGGATACACTTTAGGTGCGGAGCCATCACCAAAATCTACTTTATAAGAAATAGCATTTTTTGCATTAAACGTGAAATTTACTATTCCTGAACCATCACCGTTAGGCAATACATCAGTTTTACCAGCAATATCTGCGGTTATTGTTAAATCTGTTGGAGCCGATAAATCTCCTAACGAATAATTATCTTCTTTGCAGCTTGTAAATCCTAATAGGATAACTGCAAAAATTAAGGCTATTGTTTTTATTTTAGTTCTCATAATTATCATATTATTTATTAGTTAGTAAATCTAATATCATCTATATAAATAGTTGCAAAATCACCATTAGTTCCTCTATTGAATCTCAACACGAAACGAGGAAAAGTTGTACCTGCTGGAATAGTTCCATCAGTTAGCATTGGTCCAAAATCAAATACTAATTCTTCCCAAGCTCCAGAAGTTGTTAATGGCACTTCTAACATTGCAATTCCATTTGAAATAGTTCCTTGTTCCAACTCTAATTTAAGTTTCTTGCCAATATTTACAGCATCTGGAGTATAAACCAATATTTTAACTTTACTACCTTGTGAAAAATCAAAAGCTGTAGGATTATCTAAACGAGAATATGTTCCGCTCCATTCTTCCCAACCTCTTCTAAATTTACCAACTGTTGCACTTGTGTTTAAACCAGATGGATCAGGATTAGCTTCTTTGCTAAATTGTTGTCCACCACCAAAAGTTCCAAAAAAGTAATTTACAAATGGGTTTTCAAAATCTATTGGTAAAAGATAAGGATCAAACATTGTTACATCGGTAACCTGTTCTGTTTGAGCAGCACCTCCACTTAAGGCAACTACTTTAACGGTGTAGTTTCCTGCAACAGCATAATCATGTTCAACTTCTCCACCAATTTCTAACGGAGTTCCTACTTCATTTGCATCTTCACCAAAATAAACTAGAAATGAAGCAGCATAATCTGCTTCAGCTTTAACTTTTAGATTATGAACATTTTTAGTGAAAGTAACATTCAAATTTTCTGGAGCTCTATACACAATTGATAATGGATATGTTTTTTCGGTTTTAACACCATTTAAAGCAACTCCTACAATTTTAACAGTATAATCACCTTCGGCATATTTATGCACTATTTTATCTCCTGATTGGACAGTTGCTGGGTCTGCTGCTGCGTCATCGCCAAAATAAATGTTAAAAGTTCCAACGGCCTCTCCACTTGGAGTAATGGTTACATCGCCTGAATTATCGTCAGTAACATCAAAAACAGCTTCAATTTTACTTGGAGAAGTTATAGAACTTAAAGAAGATAGGTCTTCGTATTTATCTACACTACATCCACTCACAAAAGCCACTATGATAAGTAAGCTTGTAATATATTTTATTTGTTTCATTATTTTGCTTTTAAAATTATACATAATTAATACCCAGGATTTTGGGTAAGTCCTGAAATATCAATTTCTCTCTGAGGAATAGGGAAAATTTCATTTTTACCAACAATAAAATTTGGTAATACTGTTGCTGCCTGTCCAGTTCTAATTAAATCAAAAAGACGATCTCCTTCCATAGCTAGTTCCAGTCTTCGTTCATGCCAAATAGCTTCTTTTGTAGCAGTAACACGATGAGAAGCATCACCAAATGCTCTATCTCGAACCATATTTAAATATCCTTGTGCTTTAGGAATATTAGGTGCTGAAGATCTAACATTTGCTTCAGCTGCCATTAAAAGAACATCAGCATATCTTATTATTCGTTGATTATTATCATAATTTAATTCTACTTGACCGCTAGTGTGCCCTTTTCTAGGTAGGTATTTTTTATTGTATAAACCTGTATTTTTATAAGGTGCAACATCAAATGAAACGTTTAAGGATGGGTTATCAATTTTATATTGTTCCACATCAAAAACAGTTGCATCTTTCCTTTGATCACCAGCTTCATAAGCATTTGCTAAATCTTGAGTTGGTAAATTAGTACTCCATCCTGCAGCATATGGCATATCAGCAGTTCCTGACAAACCTCTAACTCCACATTGTTGCACAGCATAATTACCTTGACCTCTAGTTGCTCCTCCCCAATTATAATATGGGCTTCCATTAGAGTATTGTACTTCAAAAATTGATTCGGGACCGTTTTCGCCGTCTGTTAAAAACATGGAATCAAAATCTGTAACTAAACTAAATGGGCCATTAACAACGTTTTCTAACATTGCAGCAGCTTCATCAAATTTGTTTTCGTATAAATATACTTTACCTAATAAGGCTTGAGCGGCATATTTAGTTACTCTTCCTAATTCTGGATTTGAAGGAGGTAAAACCTCTATTGCAGCCTTTAAATCTTTTTCAATTTGTGCATATACATCTGCTTTAGGAGATCTTTGTAAAGTTCCAAAATCTTCAACTCCTAGTTTGCGGTCTGTGAATAGAACAACATCGCCATACATTTTTACCAAATCAAAATAATAGTAGGCTCGTAAAAAATAAATTTCACCATACATAGCTTCTTTACCAGTAAATTCAACAGTATTGCCTAAACTATTAGCATCTTTATAACTTATTAAATAGTTAGTTCTATTAACACCTTCATAGGCTACTTTCCATAAATCTGCAATTAAAGAATTATTAGTAGTTATGGTATAATCATCCATTTCTTGCAATCTACCAACGTCTGATGCATTTTCACCTCCAGCTGTTGCATTATCTGTTGCAACATCACCAACTACATATAATTGGTTTAGCCATTGCGTAGGAGTATAACAGCTTACAGCCATTTGTTGATAGTCAGATTCTGTTTGTAAAAAATCTGCTTCAGTAACTTTGTATTCATCATGAGGATTAAAATCTACCCAATTTTGACAGCTTGTAAAAGCCGAAAGAAGGATTATAATTCCTATAATTTTATTTATGTTTTTCATTTTGTTCATTTTAGAAGTTTAAAATTTTAAGTCTACACCTGCTGAAATGGTTCTTGCCTGTGGATAAGCTCCACGGTCAATACCTGTATTTAAAATACCACCAGCAATTTCAGGATCATAACCAGTATAATTAGTAAATGTATAAAGGTTTTTAATTTGTGCATATACTCTAATTTTAGTGAATACTTTACTTGCAAACATTGATTTTGGAATGGTATAACCAAAAACAACATTTTTAATTTTCACAAATGAACCATCTTCAACATATCTATCTGAAGCTCTAATATTACTATTAGCATCAGAGAAAGTATATCGAGGATTATTTGCATCATTAGTTGAACCCGGCCCAGTCCATCTATCTAAAATATTTCTAAATTTATTAGTGAATTGTGCATTACGTTCATAAGCTCTATAAATATCATTTCCTACGGATGCATAGGTAAATACACTAAGATCAAATCCTTTATAGGACATATTAACATTCCAACCCATTGTAAAATTAGGGAAAGGATCTCCTATTTTTGTTCTGTCTAAATCCGTAATTTTTCCATCGCCATTTAAATCTTTAAATTTAATATCACCTGGAACAGCCCCTATTTGAGTAGGACTAGACGCAACCTCTGCGGCTGTTTGAAACAAACCATCTGTTTCCCAACCATAAAAATAACCTGGTGTAAATCCTTTTTCAAATCTTGTTACAGATTGACTTTGCCCATTAAAGAAACTTCCTCCTCGAACAACAGCTGTACCATCACTATTAGTTGCTGTTACCTTATTAGTAGAAGTTGTAAAGGTAAATGATGTATTAAATTTATATTTATTAGTATCTAAAGTATTATAACCTAAAGTTAAATCAACACCAGTACTTTTTGTAGTTCCAATGTTAGAAGCTACTGGTAACGAAGTTCCAGCCATTAAAGGTGGTGCATCAACAAATAATAGACCATCTACTTTCTTTTCGAAATAATCAGCAGTTAAAGAAAATCTTTTTAGTGCATTTATATCAAATCCAGCATTTAATTGTTTTTGTTTTTCCCATCTTAATGTTGGATTACTGAATGAATTAACCGTAGAACCTGGAAAAAATACACCATTAAAAGTATAACCATTACTATTAGCAGTTGAGCCATAACTAGGACCACCTGTTGATATACTTACAAACTGAGGCTGTACATTTTCATTACCTGTTGTACCGTAACTTCCTCTAATTTTTAAGAAATCTATAATATCTGATTTAAAAAAGTCCTCTTTAGTTGCAACCCATCCTAGTGATCCTGCATAAAAATTACCGAATCTATTATTAGCACCAAATGCGATAGAACCATCCCGTCTGCCTGTAAATGAAGCTAAATATTTTCCTTCATAATCATAATTGATTCTACCAAAATAAGAAGCATTTTTTCTAGTTAAATTTTGATAACTTGAACCTGTTTGGGCTTTAGTATTTGTAGCAGTATTTATACCAGTTGCAGCACTTATATCTGCCCAAGCCCATGAGTTGTCACGTACATCCTCTCTTGAAGCTGTAAACCCTGAACCTGTGGTTTTTGCAACAGATATTCCAACTACAATATCAAAATTGTGTTTTTCTTTAATATTAAAGGTATAATTAACGAAATTTTCAAAAGTGAAATCAAAGTTAGAATTTGAGAATTCAGTTACGCTATTATGTTTACCTGCTACTGTAGTACCATCGGCATTTAAGGTACTTGATACATTTTGCGGGCCGTAAAATACTAGTGGATTAAACCGTTTACCTACTTGATCCCATTTAATATAACCAAGCCTTGAGGTTACTTTTAAATTTTTTATTACATCATATTGTAATTCTGCTTTTCCATAAAGTTTATTACCATTACTTCTATTATAAGTATTTTCTAATTTAGTAAGTGGGTTAAAAATTTCTGATTTTAATAAATTACTATATCCATATGTTCCAATTGTATTTGGAACCGTATTAAATATTTCTACTGTAGGATCAAAATTTAGTGCACTACCAATTATTGAATTAAAAGAATTTGATGAAACAGATTGACTTTTAATATTTACATAACTTGTATTTAAAATTAATTTTAATTTAGGTGATAAATTAAAATTAAGATTTGCAGTAACATTTATCCTATTAAAATTAGATTTGTCTCCTCCACCAACAATACCATCTTGACCTAAATAACTTGTAGATAAAAAATAACTCATTTTATCGCTACCACCACTTGCAGATAAACTATGTGATATAATATCAGCATCTTTAAATATTTCGTCTTGCCAATTTGTTCCAACTCCCAATACTGAAAGATCAGGGAAAATTATATTTCCCCCAGCAGCTAAACTGCCTTCATTTACTATTGCTCCATATTCTGTTGCGTTTAATACACCAATAGTTTTTATTACGGATTGTACTCCTAAATTTGTATTAAATGTAAATTGAGCTTTTTGATTTTTATGCCCACTTCGTGTAGTAACAACAATTACACCATTACCACCTTTTACACCATAAATAGATGTGGTAGCGGCATCTTTTAATACGTTTAAAGATTTAATATCAGATGGATTAATAGCATTTAAATCACCTAAAGTTTGTGGAACGCCATCTATAATAACTACAGGATCGGTTCCAGAATAAGAAGGAATACCTCTGATTAAAACAGTAGGCTTGCTTCCTGGAACACCGCTTTGAATAACAGATACACCAGAGGCAGTTCCTTGTAAAGCTTCTTCTGCTCTAACCGGTTTAAGTTGCTCAATTTCTGCCGATTTAACCGTTGAAATAGCTCCTGAAATTTTTGTTATTTTTTGAGTACCATACCCAATTACAACAACTTCATTAAGCGAACTAACATCAGCTTGAAGCGTAATACGCATAGATGAATTTGTAATAGTAACCTCTTTAGTTTTATATCCTAAATAAGATACAATTAAAGTGGTTGAAGCATTAGAAACCTCCAATGAAAATTTACCGTCAAAATCTGTTGACGCTCCATTCTTTGTTCCTTTCTCTTCTACTGACGCACCTGGTAATGGAGTATTATCCTCTGTGGAATATACTGTACCAGTAACTTTCTTTTTAGATTGAGCTGAGACTACAATACTAAAAAATAAAAAAAGTGTAAAAATTAATCTTACTTTTTTTGAAAATGAATTTAATTTCATAAATATTGAGTTTTGATAGTTTTTTGTTTTACTAAATCGATATAGTTAATTTAGTTATACGATTAGCATTTTTAAATTTAAACCTAAATATTACTTATTTCACAAATAACACCTATACAAAAAACATACATCATAAACTTAAAACCTTAAAATTAAGGATATCTAAAATAATTCCTTTAAAATAGACGGATTTAACAAGGTTATAACAATTTGTAGCATGGGACGAAATCTAAAAATATAGCTCTATAAGGTTTTCGTAAAGGTAATGTTGTGGTAAAAAATAAAAATGTTGTAGTTCTAAATTTCTAGAATATGGCTAATTAAGCTATCTTTATGACTTAAATTCATTTTTTTTCGTAATCTGTAACGTTTTATTTCAACACTTCTAACTGAAATATTAAGTAATGGTGCAATTTCTTTAGATGTTAAATTTAATCTTAAAAATGCACAAAAGCGTAAATCATTTGGAGTTAAATTTGGATGCGATTTTTTAATTTTTTCAAAAAAGTTTTTATCTGCACTATTAAAAGCTTCTTCAAAAAATTTCCAATCATTTGAATTCTTTAAATCTTGGTCAATTAATTTTATTACGGAATTGTCTTTTAATTCTAAATTTTTAGAATTCATTTCTTTTTTAATGTTATTTAAAACTTCATTCTTTTTAATTAAACTCATTGTTAAAATTGCTAATTCTTTATTTTTGGAATCAATTTCTTGATTTAATTTTTCATTATTAAAACGAACTTTTAATCGTTCATTTTCCTTTTCTTGATGCTCAATTTGCTTTTTATAATGTTTTTTATAAGCTTTATGAATTAATAATGCTATGGCAAATAAAATGAATACATAAATAATTATAGCCAACTTTGTAAGATACCAAGGTCTATTAATTATAAATTGAAAATTACTAATATTTTGACTTAATTTATTACCAATTTTAGCTCTAACTTCAAAATTATACTTTCCAAATGAAAGGTTTTCAAAACTTACATTAGTTTGTGAATCCCAATTACTCCAGTCATTATAATAACCATTTAGCTTATATTGATATTTTATAATTTGATATTTATCGTAAACTGGCACACTATATTGAAAGAAAATTGAATTTTGATTAACCTTTAATTCGGTTGTTTTTATGTTTTGAAGTACATTAAGTTTTTGAACTACTTTATCTCTACTTTTTATAACAATTGAATTAAGATAAATTGTGTTTTTCCCTGAAGTATTAATTTTTGAAATATCAATAATTAAATAACCGTTTGTTGTTCCTAAAAGATATTTATTTTTTTCGAGATAAGAAATATTTTCATATCCAATAATTCCTTTTCTTAAACTAGCTGGAATGGAGAGATTATTAATTTTTAATTTGTTAGTTATATTATTAAATGAAACATAACTTATGTATTCTTTTGAAAAACCCCATAATTTCCCCGTTTCATCAACAACTATTTTCCCTGACAAAAAGCCTCCGTCCAATATAAGAGGACTTAATATTGTGTCTTTTAAAAAATGTTTTTTGTTAACATTGTACTTAAAAATTCCATTTTCTACTGCGTACAAAAGTTGGTGTTTATATTTGGATAAACTTGAACTTTTTCCAACTGGTAAAAGAGAATCTTTATTAATTTTGTTTACTTCAGTCAATTTTCTATTCACTTCCAAGGTAAAAATTCCTGTTGTATATTCATGGCTTACACAAATTTCTGAATCACTCAAAAAATTAAAATATCTAGCAGAACTATCAAATCCTTTAATTTTATTTTTTAATTTCCAACTTCCAGATTCCTTGCTTAAAACATATAAACCTTTATAGTTACCTTGTAATAATTCCTGATTATTGTTTGGCACAGGTCTAAAACCCCAAGTACCATGTATGTTTGCAATTAACTGTGCTTTATTTTTTTTAATAATAAAAGTACCATAATCATGCCCACAAAAAAGTTTATTGTCAAAAATAAACAAGCTCCATACTTGCCCAGCAGTACCTTCTATAAATTTGAAACTGCTATTTTTAGTATTCCATTTTTTATAAAACACACCTTGATTTGTACCGATATATAAATAGCTATTAAAAATTTTAGAATCGTATATTGTGCCTATATTTCCAATATTATCCTTAAAAATTCTTACTGCAGATTTAATATTTATGGTACTAATACCGTTATCTAATCCAACCCAAATATTCTCATTTTCATCTTCAAAAATAGATAACGCTGTATTATTAATAAGACCATTTTTTTGATTAATCTGATATTCAATTTCACCTGATTTACTTAAAAAAACAACTCCGTTTGATATTGTCCCTAACACAAAACTTTTATCATTTAATTGAATACTATTAAAGACATTTACCTTTTTTAAAAAATTTGAAGCAGCAATATTCCAAATTGAAATTTTATCATTTTTAAAAACATAGAATCCAGAGTTTCTAGTCTGAATTAATAAGCCTCCATGAATTGAAAACATATTTATAACCCTATCTTTCTTAAAAATAGGTTCATCATATATTAATTGATTTTTACCTTTTACTATTTTATAAACACCTTCACTTTCAACATAATAATAAATTATATCATTTATATTAAAAACCTTTAAAATAGCATTGTTTGAATTTATCACATTAAATTCATCGTTCACAGTATCATAAAAATAAATTCTATTATGCGTTTGAAATAAAATCCAATTATCATATTCAATAATATTCCAAAATTGTTCACCTTCAATTAATGGAGTTTTAAGTTTGTTAATTAATGAGGTGTAATAAAGATTACCAAATTTATTACGTTGCCAAAACCCAAATTCCATATAGCAACCTGTATAAATTTTATTACCAATAACTTTTACAGACCTAATAATAGTGCTGTTTGGTGAATTATAGAGATTCCATTCTGCACCATTATACTCCAATAATCCGCTATTATTAGCTACATAAATATATTTTTCAGATGATTGTGATATAGACCAATTTTGATTTTCTGCTCCGTAATCTTCTGGAGTATAATTTTGTATAGGTGGTAATTCCTGAGCACTTAACTTAATAGCAGCCAGAAATAATAAATAAAAAAGTATGCTTTTCTTAAAGTTCAAACCTAAAATTATGAATACAATATTACAATTTTTATTAGGTTTTTAAATATCTAAAAAACACTTATTAAATTAAATTTAACAAATACATACAATTTAATTGAATTTAAATGCACACCAAATGATAAAAAATAGAAATTAATTACTGATTGTCCATAATCTTACATAACGTCCATCACCCTAAAACGAGCCCGCCTGCTGCTGGCAGGTTCAGCATGACGGTGTTCTTTATTATTACTAATTACGGACATACAAATTAATTATTATCAAAAATCAATGTCAAAAAAATTATAAAATAAAAAAAACGGTTTAGTGTGAACTAAACCGTCTATTTTAAAACAATTCTACTTAGTAGAGCTAACAGAAAAATCTTCGAACAGTTTGATGGAAATCTTACAAGAATTTGAAATATTTTTATGAATGAAAATCACGACTAAGATTACATTCGTCTATTATACCAAACTTCTATATATTCAAATACTGCTAATTTAGCTTCTTCTATGATTTTAAAACTATGATGATAAATCAATTCAGACTTCAGTGTTTTAAAGAATGATTCTACCACAGCATTATCCCAACAATTTCCTTTTGCTCATTTAATTTATTTTAAATTAAGGAATTCGTGATGTGCTATGCAATTCTATGTAAATTCCTGAAATAGGTTGACTAAAAATCAAACAATTAATTATAGTCACTTATGAAACAAGAAAAACAAGACTGTCGAAAAATACAGTACAAAAAAGTAACCTTTGAGCATAAATTATTCGTCATTGCCCAAATAACTAATGGACAGATATCTGTAAATTACGCTTCAAAAAAGTATGATATTTCTAGGTCATCTTTACATTATTGGATTTACATTATTGGATTAAAAAATATGCTACCTTTAATCAAAAATTAAAGAGTATGAGTAAAGATGATACCATCAAGAAATTGAATGAAAAAATTGAAGAATTAGAATTCGTTAAAGAGTTTCAGCAAGACATTATTGCTGATATGGAAATTATTACTGGAACCAATTTATCAAAAAAGTTCTTGCCCAAAACATTAGCAAAAGAAATAGCGAAAAAGAAAGTAAATCGTTTAAAGTAAAATGGATTTACCAGTGTTTTGGGATTAGTAAACAAGCTTACTATAAAAGGCTTAAATCGCACAAAAACAAAGAATTAAACTATAAAATAAACTTAACGGTAAAATAAAAATGTCATCGTTGAAATTCAACAACGAAATCATGCCAAAACCGCTGTGTGTAATTAAAATCACTAAAATGGAAATTAACGGAAAAACTAAAATTTATGGAATACTAGGAGATCCAATTCATCATGTGTCCGTACCAAAGTTAATGAATCATCTTTTTGCTAAGAAAAAAGAAAACAAAGTTCTTATTCCTATTCACGTTGACAAAATCTCTTTAAAATCAACTATTGAAGGGCTTAAATATATTCAAAATTTTAATGGTTTAGTAATTACAATGCCTCATAAGACTGAAATAGTAAAATATCTTGATGAAGCTTCAGAAGAAGTTAAAAGAGTTGGAGCTTGTAATGTTATAAAAAGAACATCGGAAGGACTATTGAAAGGTACTTTACTAGATGGAAATGGATTTATTGAAGGGTTGAGGCATCACAAACATTCGATAAAATCAAAAAATATCTTTTTACTTGGAGCGGGTGGAGCAGCTTCTGGAATTGCTTATTCTCTATGTGAAAATGGCATTAAGAAATTAACTATTTATAATCGGTCGAAAACTAAAGCTTCTACATTAATAGAAAATTTAAAAGTTATCTATCCTAACATTGAAATAGGTTACAAAGACCAAATTTCAATGGATACTGACATTTTAATTAATGCTACTTCAGTTGGAATGCAAGAGAATGACAAGCCAATATTATCGCTTTCAAATCTTGCTTCTAACACTCTTGTTGCAGAAATAATAACAAATCCCAAAATTACTTGTACTCTAAAAAAGGCAATTGAAAAAGGTTGTAAAATTCATAAAGGAATTGCAATGTTGAAAGGACAAATTAGACTAATGAATGAATTTATGGACTAGAAATAACTACACACAACACTGGTAATCGTTACGCAAGGCAGTAATAAATCATATAACCCAACTCAAAAGCTCCATTTTAAGGGGCTTTTGTTTTTTGTAATTGCTATTGAAATTTCAATTTTTAAGGTCAGCCAATACCCTTATTTTAGGTGTAAATAGCTCTTTTAACTGTAAAACAAAATGATTCATTGCTTTGACATCACTTTTTACAATTTTTATAATGAATTTTAGGTATTTCTTAAGGTTATAAGCCATTGCTGAGAAGTGTATCATTTTGTTTGCTTGCTGTATTCCAATGGTATTTATTTTTTGAAAACCCATAAACTGTGTTAGGATCCCAAATACGAATTAGCTAAGAGAACCATATCAGGAATATAAGTAGTCGAACCTATTTTATTACAAGAAGATAGTTTTAATAGTGTTTTTAGTTGTTTTTATTACCAAAATAGGGTTCAAAAAAGACCAGTTTTTAGTATCTTGGTGCATAAAACCTTGTCAAATGCGTTCACATAAAATCGATACAAATCAATATAATTTTTTAGGAAATACGCTAGGAGAACTTTTAAATCCCAAACACGAACTTTATCTTTTAACCAATACGATTGATTGGA
>NZ_JAKIUR010000041.1 GCF_021647475.1 Lutibacter sp. | reverse complement strand
ATTGCGATGAATGAAGCAAAGCGAAATGAGGAAGCAATCTCATTTTTATGAAAAGATTACTTCAAATTATGGCACTACATTTATAATTTTCGCAATGAAATTTTGATTTTCAGTTATTTAAAGTAAACCCTTAGGTCGAACTCAGGTTATTAACATAAATCGGTGATTGTCAAAATTATGAGATGCTGAAACAAGTTTCTTTAGACTTGCAATATAAATATGAAGTATGACACTAAACGGATATACACTTCAGTATTTTATTAAATTCAATTATAAAATAAATTAGGTAGTGAAGAATTTTATGTTACATTATAGATATGCAATATCTACTTTATATAACCCGTTGTGCACTATAACTTTTTAAACTTACTGTTACGTCAGTTCGAGGATTGAGACCAAAATTTTCTCAAGTGGCTGTAATAACATTACGAATTTTAAATAAGTCTGTCATTCCTGCGTAGGCAGGAATCTAACCTTGGTTTGTTATAGATTCCTGCCTACGCAGGAATGACAATTCTAAAAAAAATCATAATCTAACTTAGATTATGATTTTTAATTAGTTAAATAAGATGTCAATGGTAGCCTGCCTGGCGGCAAGGCAGGTAATTTTTGATAAAAAATGGTATCGAGAACGGCTGTTTTTAAATAAAAAACCTATTCTCGATACTAATTTTAAGCCTAAAAAGGTTAAAATTCACTCGAATTGACGAAATTTCATCATAATGCACAACGGGTAATATTTACTTTATATATATAAAAACTACTTCCTTTTTTTTCTTCTTTCTATAGCATCATCCATAGTTTTATCCATTTCTTTTTTTAAATCTACTGCTCGTACATATATAGAAAGTTTATACCTAATGGCATACAAAATTAACATAACCACCACTAAAAAAGGTAAGGTATAAATAAATTCAAATTCATCAACAAATGATGTACTATCATTTATGACCGAAATTAACTGAAATAAATATACGGATATAGGGATTATGAGTACATGCACCCACCAATGTTTATTAGTAGCAAACCAAACTAGCAATAGTAATAATGGTACTAATTTTCCAAATAAGTAGTAAAAATATAATTGAATATTGCCATAATAACCAGCTTTTATTGTTCCAAAAATGGTTTTATATTGGTCAGTATCACTAGGGAATGATTTATAAATATATAATAAATATGGGACAAATGCAATAATTGCAATAACTATACTGCTAACAATTAAAGAGGTTTTTCTAGTATTCATTTTAAATAAAACTAATGAGGGGTTAAATTTTACTCAAATATAATAAAAAAAATTGTATGTCCGTAAAATTTCATAAATTTATAATGTCCGTCATTCTGTTCCGATAGTTATCGGAATTGTTTCAGAATCTTATGATGATTGTAAATGAACATAATAAAGTGAGACCCTGAAATAAATTTGGGTGACGTGTTAACCATATGACTAAAAACGGATATACATATGAAAAAATATTAAAAATAATTAGGTATAAAAAAAACCACAATAAACATATATTGTGGTAAACTTTTTAATTTTTTAATTTTTCTAACCGTTTCTAGGTATAATCTTAATGGCAGATTTCAATAAAGCTTGATGATCACTAGTTGTATAAGTTAGTATAGTTGCACCTATAAATGCAGAAACCATAAGCACCCCGAAAATTAATTTAAGTTTTTTCATTTTAGTAAGAATTAAATGATTAGTAAGAACATCAAATGTATAAAAAAACTTACTTATAGGCAAAAAAAACCCTGAACTATTTTAATTTATTTTTTAAAATAATTAGACAATGAAGCTTTATTCTCTTGTTTTTATTGGCTTTATCCAATACTGAAAACAAGAAAATGCTTAAAATTTTAATAACTAAAATTTCTATTTTGGAGATTTTTAAAAGCAAAACTTGATAATTAACCTTCTAAAATTGGGTTATTTTAGCGTAAAAATCAAAAAATTATAAGTTCTCTCCGTAAAAACTTGTAATTATAGGGACGCTCTTACAGTGCAAATGTATAATAATTATTTTAATATGCAAAATATTTAGTTAAAAATGTATTTTATTATAAAAAACGTGTAGTTTGTTTTTTTATTTCGTCATTGCGAATGAAATGAAGCAATCTGTTTCTATTGATGAGATTACTTCAATCGTGCCTCTTTCGTAATGCCGTTTTACAAACATAGGATGACGGTTTGGTTTGTCATTTCGTCATGTCGCACTTGATGCGACATCTGTTGATTTTAGTTCTAATGATGAGATTCCGCATCAGGTGCGGAATGACGGTTTAGTTTGTCATTGCGAGATTTTGGAAAAATCGTGGCAATCTCTTCGTTTTAAGAGATAGCTTCACTTTGCCTGCCTGCCGGACAGGTAAGTTCGCTATGACGTTTTTTATTTCGTCATGCTAGGCTTGTTTACTCACCACACATTTATTTTTGTAATTGTGTTCGTGAATCTTTGATTTCAGCATCTGTTCATCCATTTTCAAATGATGAGATTCCGCATCAGGTGCGGAATGACGGTTTAGTTTGTCATTGCGAGATTTTGGAAAAATCGTGGCAATCTCTCCGTTTTAAGAGATAGCTTCACTTTGCCTGCCTGCCGGACAGGTAAGTTCGCTATGACGTTTTTTTATTTCGTCATGCTGGACTTGTTTACTCACCACACATTTATTTTTGTAATTGTGTTCGTGAATCTTTGATTTCAGCATCTGTTTCTATTAAAAAAGATTCCTAGTCAAGCTGAGAATGACGGTTAAGTTTGTCATTGCGAGATTTTGGAAAAATCGTGGTAATCTCTCCGTTTTAAGAGATAGCTTCACTTTGCCTGCCTGCCAGACGGGTAGGTTTGCTATGACGTTGCATATTAAATCAACTATAAAAATATATATGTCAAGCTGAACTTGTCGAAGTGTGAATTTAGATTTTCTCAAAATCAACAGCTACAACTTTGTATTCAGGTGTCAATGTTTCTTTATCACCCACATTTCCAGTTATTAAATTGATAAAAATCTCAGGTTGGTGAAAAGTGGTTCTCACAATTCCTGGTTTTACAGTGTAATTTAATTTCACAGGAATGTTTACACTTCCACGGTCAGAAAAAATACGAACGGCATCTCCTTCAGAAATATCCTTTTTACCAGCATCTAACGGATTTATTTCTAAATAATCGTTTGATGATATTTGTTGATTATCAGTTCTACGTGTCATAGTACCAGAATTATAATGTTCTAATTGACGCGCAGTAGTTAAAATAAAAGGGTACTTTTTGCGATGTTCAACCAGTTCTGGAGTTTCTTCAAAGTCAAAGTGATAAAATGTTCCTTTTCCTTTTTTAAAAGCACCATTAATGTGTAACATTTTGGTATCTGTTCCATCTTTTTTTACAGGCCATTGCAATCCGTTTTTACCCAAGCCCTCCCAAGTTACACCTTTCATAAATGGAATAACATCCGCAATTTCTTCAATAATTTTTGCAGCATCGTATGTAGTTCCTGTAGGTTGTATATAGCCTAATTTTTGCATCATATCAATAATAATTTGGCCATCAGATTTACAATTTCCAATAGCATCCACCACTTTATTTACACGTTGTACTCTACGTTCACCATTGGTAAACGTTCCATTTTTTTCAAAATAAGATGCTGCAGGTAAAACAACGTCGGCCATTTCAGCAGTAGCACTCATAAATAATTCTTGTACAATCAATAAATCTAATTTTTCAAATGCTTTACGAATATGGTTTGAATTAGGATCGGTCATTAACGTATCTTCTCCCATAATCCATAAAGCTTTAAAGTTCCCTTGCAGCGTTGCGTTAATCATTTCAGGAATTTTCAATCCTTCTTTTTCAGGCATTTTAGCTACGCCGTATTTTTTTGCATAATATTGTTGAATTTCAGGGTTATTTACATCCATATATCCAGCTCCTTGATGTGGTTGAACTCCCATATCGGCAGCTCCTTGTACATTATTTTGACCACGAAGCGGATTTAATCCAACCCCATTTTTACCAATATTACCTGTCATCATCGCTAAATTTGAAAGTAACATTACCGTTTTACTACCTTGGTAATGTTCAGTAACACCCAAACCGTGAAATTCCATTGCTTTTTTGGCTGAAGCATACGCAATGGCAGCTTTTTTAACTAATTCTTTAGAAACGCCTGTAAGCTTCTCTAATTCATTCATATTTAAATCAATTACATGAGACTTGAAATCGTTATAAAACTCTGTATATTGATTGATAAATGTTTGATTCACTAAATTTTCTTTAACAATGTAATGTGCCATCATATTTAAAATAGCCACATTGGTTCCAGGGCGTAATTGAAGATGGTAGGTTGCTAATTTTGCTAATTTTGTTTTTACAGGATCTACAACAATACTTGTAACACCTTTCATAAAAAGCTGTTTAATTTTTGCTCCGGTAACAGGATGCGCTTCTGTAGGATTTGCGCCAAATAAGAAAATAGCATCAGTTTGTTTTAAATCTTCAATGGAGTTTGTTGCAGCTCCTGTTCCAAAAGCTTGTTGCATTCCGTAAGCGGTAGGAGCGTGGCAAACACGTGCACAACCATCAATATTATTGGTTCCAATAGCTACGCGAATCATTTTTTGCATTAAATAATTTTCTTCATTGGTAGCCCTTGAAGATGAAATTCCGCCAATAGCATCGGCTCCGTATTCACTTTTAATACTAGTCAATTTTGAAGCAATAAAATCATAAGCTTCACTCCAGGAAACTTCTTCAAACGTGCCATTTCTTTTGATTAAAGGTTCTTTTAACCGGTCTGGGTGATTGTAGAATTGAAAGGCAAATCGCCCTTTTAAACAAGTGTGACCTTCATTAACTTCCGCATTTTCAGGAGCTTGAATTCCTTTAATTTCACCATTAATTACGGAAACATCTAACTGGCAGCCAACACCACAATACGTACATGTTGTTCTCACAGTTTTATCAGCAATTAGTGTTTTGGTTTCAAATTTATCGGTTAAAGCTTCCGTTGGACAGGTTTGTACACAAGCACCACAAGATACACAGGCCGATAAATTGAATGAAGTGTCAAAACCTTTGATAATATTGGTTGCAAATCCACGTCCAGACATACCTAAAATTAGTTCTCCCTGAATTTCTTCACAGGCACGTACACAACGAAAACAATTGATACACTGAGATAAATCGGATTTTATATATGGATGAGAATTGTCTGTTTCAATATCTAAATGATTTTCTCCTTGTGGATAACGTACATTAGGAACTCCAATTTGGGCAATGGTTTCTTGAAAAGATGTTGCTTTTTTGCCTTCAGGCGGAAATATTTTGTCAGCAGGATAATCGGTTAGTACTAATTCAACAATATTTTTACGAAGGCGTTTTATTTTTTCAGTATTGTGATAAATATACAAGCCTTCAGAAATTGGTGTATGGCAGGAAACCATAACTTTTGTTAAACCATCTTTTTCACGTGCTACTTCCACAGAACAAACTCTACACGAGCCAAAATTTTCCAATCGATTATCTTGGCATATAGTTGGAATGGCATTGTTATTTTTTTCTATCCTTCTAACAAATTCTAAAATGGTTTCGCCTTGTAAAAAATTATATGAGATATTGTTTATAAATGCTTTCATAATTAATTGTTGGTTGTTACACAGAGACTCACAAAGAATCACTGAGGTACACAAAGTTTAAAGTATAAATCTCTTAATTCCTTGTTTAAGTAGTTTTACATGAAAATTCAGGAGTAACCCTAATTTATAATTACCTAATTTCATATATGTTAATATTTGTGCTGTATGTACATCATTTAAAAATTCAACTGTTTTTAATTCTATAACTACTTTTTTTTTCAACTAATAAATCTATTCTATAACCATGGTCTAATTTAATATCTTTATAAACAATAGGCAATGGTTTCTCTTTTTCAATAATTAAACCTTCATTTTTCAATTCATAAAAAAGACATTCTTGATAGGCAGATTCTAATAATTCAGGTCCAAGTAGTCGATGAACTTCAATAGCTTTTCCTAAAATTATTTTTGATATTTCATTTTCTAACATTTCTTTGTGAGTCTTTGTGATTCTCAGTGTAACTTTGTGTAATAATTTAAGAGAAATATTGTTTCAATTCATCATTAAAATACTGTAAGGCATTTTTTATTGGAAGCGGAACACCACCACCTAATGCACAAAGTGAGCCAATTTCTAAGGTTTCTAACAGGTCGTTAAATAACTGTTTATCAACCTTATAATTTTCATTCTGAGCTTTTTGAAGTAATTCCATTCCTCTGTGAGATCCAATTCTACAAGGATAGCATTTTCCGCAAGATTCATCCGCAGTAAAAGCTAATAAATGTTCTAAAAATTGAATCATTGGAAATTCTTTTGGAATACAAACTACACTTGCGTGACCTAATAAAAATCCGTTTTGGTTCAATGATTCAAAATCTAAAGTTAACGCTCCAATTTTATGAAAAGGAATAATTCCTCCTAAAGGACCACCAATTTGAAAGGCTTTTATGTCTTGTTTAAATCCGTTACCATATTCGTAAAAAACGGTATGTAAATCGGTACCCATTTCAATTTCATAGATGCCGGGTTTATTAAAGAAACTATCTAAGCTCACTAATTTTGTTCCGGTAGATTGTTTGGTTCCAAGAGCAGCATATTTGTCACCACCATTTTCTAAAATCCAATGAATATTGGCAAAAGTTTCAACATTACTCAATACCGTTGGTTTGCCAAATAAACCGTATTGAGCTGGGTATGGCGGGCGAACACGAACTTCGGGACGTAAACCTTCAATGGAGTTTAACAAGGCCGTTTCTTCACCACAAACATACGAACCTTGACCGCGTATTATTTTAAAACGAAAATTGCCAATTAAATTCTTTTCTTTCAGCTCTTTAATAGCTTCAGTTATAACTTTTATTGAATTTGGATATTCACCACGAATGTATAAAACGCCTGTATTTGCACCAACCGTTAAACCTGAAATATACATTCCAAACAATACCTTGTGAGGTTGATGTTCCATTAAATACATATCAGAATACGCTCCAGGATCGCCTTCATCAGCATTACAAACAATGTATTTTTGGGTACTAGTTTCTTTGATAACTGCATCTAACTTAAACCAAAATGGAAATCCAGCACCACCACGTCCACATAAATTTGAAGTCTTAATTTCCTGAATTACTTGCTGTTGCTTATTTTTAAATTTGTTAGCTAACGTATAAAATTCTGTAATATTTTCAATTTTTGAAGTTAAAATTGGAGTGGTGTTACAATCTATATTATAATTGTTTTCTTGATTTTTTTTATTTGAAATAACACTAATCAAATCTTTTTCACTAGAAGCTGAAAACGTTTTTCCGTCAAACATAAAAGCATTATTTGAATGGCAATGCCCTACACAAGCAGCGTGACCAATTTCATCTTTTGAGAAATGATTTTCTATATTTTTTTGAAGTTTACCTTGCGTATTAGCGACCATACAAGCAGTTCCGCTACAAATATGTATTTTTTTATTCCGATTACTTTCTCTGGTGAAATCGTAAAAAGAAGAAGTTCCAACCACAACAGAATCATCAATAAGAAAGTTTTTTGCTAATTTCTGAAATTCTTCTTTTGAAGCGTTTTTGTGAGATAAATTCGCAATATTTTCGAATAAATTATCATCTAATTCTTTTCTAGATGATAGTGAACGTATATTTTTGTTTGCCATTTTGAACCAGATATGTTTGGCTAAAAATACTAAAATTTAGTGAAGAATTTTGTTAACGTTTTTAAACCTTTTCACAAATTAATACAATATGCTTGTTGTATAAGTCTGTTGTAAAAAAAAGATATTGATTTCCGCCTTCTTTTAATTTTGTTTTTTTTCTGATTTGTGCAACTGTTTCAGGGAAGTTCCGAGTGGTAATATTTGCTTTTTTTGAAGGGATTAATTTTTTTAATTGTTTTGTATTATATGGAATTTTATGTTTTATTTCAAATCTTCTCCCTGGGAATTTTACTAATTTTTCTGAAGTATATAAATGAGAATGTTGGCGTAATTTGTCAATTCTTAGGATGGATGAAACTTGATTAAATCCACCCGATTTTAAAATGGCTACATTGGGTTCGTATAGGTATTTTTTTGGTTTAGAAAAAGTAGCAAAAACTTTTTGTTTTGTTGTAAATTTAAAAGTTTGAATTTCTTTTTTATCGAAGTTAATTGTATTAATGTCAATTGTTTGATTGTAATTCCTCTCTAAAATAAACAACAATTCTTTTACTTCATTTTCAATAGCAACTATATGGATTTCTTTTACAAATTTTAATTCATTTATTGCACTTGTAATGTCTAAAATAGGAGATATTTTCAGTAAAATATTTTTAGATTTTTGGAATAATAGATCTATATTTTCAGGGATATTTGGCAAGCAATCTTCTAGCAAAAACACTTTACCTTTTAAGTCATTTCTTCGTGAAGGATCGGCATAAATCCAATCGTATTTTGTGCTATTATTTTTTAAAACTTCAATTCCATCACTATCAACAGTTTTTATATTTTCAATATTTAATTGTTTTAAATTATGAGAAACTATCACTGACAATTCTTTATTTATTTCACAATGTGTTATCTTTTTAACTTTTTGTGAAAAATAGTAAGTATCCACTCCAAATCCGCCAGTAATATCGATTAAAGAGTTTCCAGATACCAAGTCGGCTTTATATTTTGCGGTAATTTCAGAGGAAGTTTGTTCAATATTTAGCTTAGTTGGATAGTAAATGTTTTCAGTTTTAAACCAAGTAGGAAGTTTATGTTCGCATTTTTTTTTTGCTTCAATTTGTGCTGCCAATTCGTGCATCCTAATTTCTACAAATGGACTTCCTTTTAAAATCAGTTTGGTAATGTTTGATTTTAAATTGGCATTGATAAAATCTTGGACTTCTTTATTTAAGATAGTAGTGTTCAAATTATAAATTACTTAATTCAACAGGTTTTATAATAGTTCTCCAGTTTCTGGTAGGTGGTATCCGTTTTCAATTTACGTTTAAATAAAATGCAATATAAGTTTTATAAGATTCTAAAATTAGTCTTTTTTATAGCCTATTTTTTTTCTTGGTGTTTCTTTAGGTTTTTCAAGTAACTTTTGAAGCACTTCATAAATCTCGCTAAATTGGTTGTTATATTGAGATTCAATTTGCTGAATTTTATTCAAAAGTTCTTCATAATTAGTCGCTAATTTTCTTAGTTGTACAAAAGTATCTATTATTTGTAAACTCATTTTAATTGCATTATCACTATTTAAAACACTGGAAAGCATTAATATTCCGTGTTCAGTAAATACAAAAGGAGGATATTTAGAATGTGTTCCTTGTTTTAAGGACGCAAATTGCGACCTTAAAGAAACATATTCTTCTGAAGTGAGTTCAAACATAAAGGATTTTGGAAAACGATTAATATTTCGTCTAACTTGTTCTTTTAATCTTTTTGTTTCAACACCGTAAAGTAATGCTAAATCTTTATCAATCATTACCTTTTGACCTCTTATTAAATATATTTTATTTGAAATTATTTCATTTGGAATTGCAATCTCTTTATTCATAGTCAGTTATTTCTATAAATTTTTGGTCAATGATTTTACTATTTTGTTATCTGCTAAAAAAGCTTTTAAAATTACTTTTATTACAGTGTAAGTTGGTACGGCTATAATCATGCCAATTATTCCAAATAAAATACCGCCAATTATAATTACCAAAAATATTTCTAAAGGATGCGATTTTACACTTTTTGAAAATATGAGAGGTTGACTTAAGAAGTTATCTATTAATTGTGCAATTAAATAACCAATCATTACATAAATAGTAGTTGGTAAAATTACAGTTTGGAAGTCTTGTCCTAAATTACTACTCATCGTTAAAATCATCATAATAAAACCACCAATTAGTGGTCCAACATACGGAATTAAATTTAGCAAAGCACACAAGAAAGCAATTACAATGGCATTCTCTATCCCAAAAATGAGTAATACGGACATATAAATTATAAATAAAACACCTATTTGTAATACTAAGCCAATAAAGTAACGTGATAATAAATTTTTAATAGCTGCAATTGATTTTTTTGTTTTGGTTACACTTTTATCATTTACCAAAACATAAATAGCATTTTCTAATAAATGGGTGTCTTTCATTAAAAAGAACGTGATAAAAATCACAGAAAATAAGCCGATACTTATGCTACCAACCATACCAATAAGAGCATTCAAAAAATTAGGAATGGCAGTTATATTTTTAAATAAATCAGCTTGTTTTAATTCATTTAAAATATCAATATTATGTAGTAAAAAATAGTTATTTATTTGATTAAATAAATTTTGAACATTAGTTTGAAGCTGATCAATATTTAATAATGATAAATTTTCACTTTGCTTAATAATTAAAGGAATAAACAAGCTAATTAAGCCTATTAAAATTGCTATAAAAAGAAGCATTGTGGTAATAACCGATAGTGTATTAGGAAATTTAAGACGATGCTTTAAAAATTGGATAATGGGTCTGGCAATTAAAGACAATACTGCAGAAATAGCAATGTAAACTATTATTATTTGTACTTTATATAAAAAGAATAAAAAGAGCAGTACTCCAATTATAATGGCAATTGCTTTTAAAATTCCTTGTGTAATGGTATTTGATGTCATTAATTTTTTTTTATATTAGAATCCAAAAGCTTTATCATCTCCTCTATAATCTGCACCACCTTCTAATTTACCATTTGGCAATACTAAAATGGCATCAACTTTACCAAGTATTCTAGAGTTTTTTTGATTTATGTGATATCCTTTTTTTTCTAGTTTTTCAAATAAAGAATTATCAAAACCTTTAGGTTCAAAGGTAATTACATCGGGTAACCACTGATGGTGAAAGCGTGGTGCATCAACTGCTTCTTGCATAGAAAAATTAAATTCGTACACATTTAAAATGGTTTGTAAAACAGAAGTTATAATGGTTGAACCTCCTGGAGCACCAACAACCATATAAAGTTTTTTGTTGTTTTCAACAATGGTTGGTGTCATAGAACTTAACATGCGTTTTTCAGGCTGAATAGCGTTTGCTTTAGCACCAATTAAACCAAACATATTTGGAGTTCCGGGTTTTGAGCTAAAATCATCCATTTCATTATTTAATAAAAATCCACCCTCAGGAACTAAAACTTTAGAACCATAAGCTCCGTTTAATGTTGTAGTTACAGAAACTGCATTTCCAAATTTATCAATAATAGAATAATGTGTAGTTTCATCGCTTTCAAAACCAACGATATTTCCATGTTTAACTTCTGATGAAGGAGTTGCTTTTTTCCACGAAAAATTAGCCATTCTTTTTCGAATATATTTAGTTGAAATTAAAGTATCAACAGGAATTTTAACAAAGTCTGGATCACCTAAAAAATAAGAACGGTCAGCAAATGCTCTTCGCTCGGCTTCTGTTAGTAGTTGAATGTATTTTTCAGAATTATGACCAAATTTAGCAACATTATAAGGCTCTATTGCTTTAAAAATTTGAGCATCACAAATTCCGCCACTTGATGGTGGAGACATTGAAACAATTTTTAAGTTTTTATAGGTGAATTCAATTGGTTTTCGCCAAATAGATTGATAGTTTTCTAAATCTTTATGAGTAATAATTCCTCCTAATTTTTTGACATAATTAACTATTAAATCGGCAGTTTTTCCTTTGTAGAAACCATCTCTACCGTTATCTCTTATTCGTTCTAAAGTTTGTGCTAATTTTGGGTATTTTATGGTATCGCCTTCTTTCCAATTGGCATCTAAAAAAACAGTTTTTGGATTAACTTCAGAAAATAAATGTCTATATTTTGCAATATTTTTTGCTTGTTTTTTAGTAACCACAACTCCTTTCTTAGCCAAATCTATAGCAGGTTGAATTAATTCAGAAAATGGCATTGAACCAAATTTTTTATATACTTTAAACATTCCTGCTACACTTCCAGGAATTCCAATTGCAACAGGACCTAAAGTACTCTTACCTTTAATAATGTTCCCATTTTTATCTAAGTACATGTTTTTTGATGCAGCTAGCGGAGCTTTTTCTCTAAAATCTAATGCACCAGTTTTTCCTTTATTAGTTCTATAAACCATAAATCCGCCACCGCCAATATTACCTGCAAACGGATAAGCAACTGCTAAAGCATAATGTGTAGCAATCATTGCATCAAATGCATTACCGCCTTTTTTCATAATTGCTGTTCCAATTTTGGCTGCTTCTAAACGAGCACATACAACCATTGCACTGTCTGCTATAAAACCTGTAGTTTTTGAATTGTTATTTGAAGTTTGTGATTGCTTATTGCATTGAATAAATAGTGTAGTAACTAAGAAAATTAAAATTATTTTTTTCATAAAGCTTGTAAAATTGTAGTTTTAGTATTTGAAAATTCGATTAATTCCTTAAAAAATGGAAGAAAATCATTTTCAAATTTAGTATAATTTATTTTTAAATCTTCAATAGCTAGATTCATTTTTGAAATTCCTTTTGATTTATTATTCATTCCAATTAAAACCTGTTCTATTCCTTCAAGTGAAGCATAATTGACTAACCAGTTATATTTAATCATAGAGGTTAGTATTTTTTGAATCTTTTCAGGTAAAATAGTTCTATTTTTTTCTAAAACAGAATATACGTTATCAACGTATTTTTCTAAGGGAATTGTTGAGTAATTATTCCAGTTTTTGGCTAAAAAATGATCGTAAAAAATATCGATGATTACGCCTTTGTAATGTCCATATTGAGCGTGAAGTCTTCGTTTACTTTTTTTTGTAATAGAATGATTATCAGTAAAATAATCAATAGCTCTGTGCAATATAATTCCTTGTTGAATTTCTAGAGGATAATTTAAATATTTATTTCCTTTTATAGCATCAGCAATATAATTTCCTATTAAAATGTTTTCAATATTATTGGAAAGATAGATATGTGCTAAAAAATTCATAAATTCATTTTAAAACAATGATACAAAAAAATCCGCCAAAAGCGGATTTTTAAATTTTATAAAAGGTGTTTTTTTAGTGATTTAACATTACCGGCATCACAAGCATAGTAATAAATTCACCTTCATCAACGCTATCAAGTGGTGTTAAAATACCTGCACGGTTTGGTAATGACATTTCAATTACAATATCAGTTGAGTTTAAATTGCTTAACATTTCAGTTAAAAAACGTGAATTAAAACCAATTTGTAAATCGTCACCAATATATTCGCAAACTAAACGTTCTTCTGCTTTGTTTGCATAATCTTTATCTTCAGCTGAAATATTTAATTCAGTCCCAGCCATTTTTAAACGAATTTGGTGTGTGGTTTTATTTGAAAATATAGAAACACGTTTAACTGAATTTAAAAAACTGCTTCGGTCAACGGTTAGTTTATTTGGATTTTCTTTTGGAATTACAGCATCGTAATTAGGATATTTTCCATCAATTAATCTACAAACTAAAACTACATTATCAAAAGTAAACTTTGCATTTGCATCGTTATATTCAATGGTTACATCACTTTCAGATCCGCCTAAAATTCCTTTCAATAAATTTAAAGGTTTTTTTGGCATAATAAATTCAGCGGTATCATTTGCTGTTACGTCGGTTCGTGAATATTTTACTAATTTATGAGCATCGGTGGCTACAAAAGTTAAACTTTCAGTACTAAATTGGAAAAATACACCGCTCATTACAGGACGTAAATCATCATTACCAGCAGCAAAAATAGTTTTTGAAATGGCAGTTGCTAAAATTTCACCTGGAATTACGGTACTTTTAGCAGATTCAATAGAAACTGCTTTTGGAAATTCACTTCCATCAAAATAAGCCATATCATATTTCCCTTGGCTTGAGCTTATTTCAACCTGATTATCTTCCATTTTAAAAGTTAAAGGTTGATTAGGAAATGTTTTTAAAGTATCTAATAATAATCGTGCAGAAATGGCTACTGAACCACTGGAATTAGACTCTACTTCAATGGAAGTAATCATAGTGGTTTCTAAATCTGAAGCGGAAAGTTTTAATTCATTTTCATTAAGTTCAAATAAAAAATTATCTAAAATAGGTAAGGTATTACTGTTGTTAATAACTCCACCTAAAACTTGAAGTTGTTTAAGTAATTGACTGCTTGATACTATAAATTTCATTTACGATTATTTTATTACAATGATGTACAAATATATTCTAAATAAGTTGTTTTAAAAAAGATATTTATTAACAGTTTTAAAATTAAAATTTGTAGGGTTAAAAAGTTAGCTTTTTTTGATATTATCAGTTCAAATTTATAATTTACTTCAATAAAAACTAGGGTAAACTTTCAATTTTAGAAACACTCCAAGCCTCTGGTTTTTGATTGAAATAAATTTTAGTATTATTCCAAACTTCTTTAAATAAAACTGAATTTCTGTAGTTATTTAAGTGTTTTTCAGATTCCCAATAACTGTATGTGAAAAAAATAGAAGGATTATTAATATCCTGATTGAGCTCTAACAATTTGCAACCTTCAAAATTTCTGATATGTTGCTTGTTTTTATGAAAATTTTTAAGAAACAATTCTATTTTCGATGCCTCGAAACTCATTTTTACAATTCGTACCAACATTTTAGCTAAATTTTATGGTTATAGTATCGCGATAATTAAGTCCAAGTAGAGTAGAAGCACCGCCAACCGTTTTTAGATTGCTTCTAAAAATAGCAATTTCTAAATAATTTGCTGAATTAAAAATAGCCAATTTGTTGCCTTCTTTTTGTCGCTGATCAAAGGGTAAAGAAAAATCTACGATATCGCTGTATTTGTTTTGAATTTCAGTAAAGTGATATTTGCTAGCCATAATTTCAAAATTTCGTGCTTTACGAACTTCTTCAAATACTTTTTTAGAAATATTACTTATTGCATTTCCATAATTATCAATATAAATAATATTACCTGTTAAAGTAATTAAATCGTCCGAAATTTTTGGTTGCAATTCAACCATCTTTTTATATTCAGAAATTACTTTTCCAATAATTTCTAATTTTCCACCACGTGCAATATGACAAGCAACTTTTACAAAAACATCTAGTACAGGAAAACTTGTTTCAATGCGATCGTGAATATTAATTTCAACAATTTTTTCAGGTTTAATTTCATTAGCAAGCAAAGAAATTACTCCATTATTCGGACAAATAAAGTAGTGGTTATCTAATTTTAAAGCAATGTGTTTATTTTCTTCATTTAGTTCCGAATCTACACCAATAATATGAATACTTCCCTCAGGAAAACTTTTATAAGCATTTTTTAAAATATACGCAGTTTCCGTAATGTTAAAAGGTGATATCTCATGAGAAATGTCAACTATTCTGGCATTTGGCAATTCATTATAAATGGTACCTTTTATGGCACCAACAAAATGGTCTTTTGTTCCAAAATCAGTAGTAAGGGTGATTATTGACATTTACTATAGCATTACTTTTTTTAATCCGTTGTGCATTTTGACTCTTTAAACTTATTGTTACGTCCGTTTGAGTAATTTTTGATAAAAAATTGTATCGAGAACATCTATTTTTTAACTAAAAAACCTATTCTCGATACTAATTTTAAGCCTAAAAAGGCTAAAATTCACTCGAATTGACGAAATTTCATCAAAATGTACAACGGGTTTTTTTAATAAAAATAATCTTACATTATTAATAAAATGTTTACAACTTATTCATAAACAAGTAAAAAAGATGATTTGTTATTTAGTACATTTGTTATGCAAATCTAATCAATTATTCTATTAAAAGAATACAATTTTTTTTATAAAACTTAATACTTTTTCATTTGAACGAAAGAATTATAGAACTAACCGAAATTAATCCGAATGATTTATTTGGTGCACACAATTCAAATGTTGAAATTCTTCAAAAATACTTTTCGAAATTAAAATTAGTTGCTAGAGGAAACAAACTTAAAGTTTATGGCGAGCCAGAAATTTTAGACGAGTTTGAAAAGCGCTTAAATATGATTATAGCTTATTTTAATAGGTATAATAAAATAGATGAAAATAGCATTGAACGGATTTTAACTTCAAACGGAAATGAACATAAAACCAAAAAGTTTGCAGATGATGTTTTGGTACATGGAGTTCATGGTAAACTCATTAAAGCTCTAACAGCTAACCAACGAAAGATGGTGGAAAAAATGGATAAAAACGATATGCTTTTTGCCATTGGACCCGCTGGAACAGGAAAAACATATACTGCGGTTGCTTTAGCCGTAAAAGCCTTAAAAGAAAAAGAGGTTAAAAAAATTGTATTGACAAGACCTGCAGTGGAATCTGGAGAAAATTTAGGGTTTTTACCTGGAGATTTAAAGGATAAATTAGATCCGTATATGCAACCTTTATACGATGCTTTGCGTGATATGATTCCGTTTGAAAGACTTGATTCTTACTTAGAAAAAGGAATTATACAAATTGCACCTTTGGCATTTATGCGTGGTAGAACCTTAGATAATGCTTTTGTAATTTTAGATGAAGCTCAGAATACTACACACAATCAAATGAAAATGTTTTTAACCCGAATGGGGAAAAACGCAAAGTTTATTATTACCGGTGATCCTGGGCAAATAGATTTACCAAAACGTCAAGTTTCAGGAATTAAAGAAGCTGTTTTAACTTTAAAAGAAGTAAAAGGAATTGCCTTTGTTTTTTTAGATGAAAAAGATGTAATTAGGCATCGATTGGTAAAGCAAATAATTTCTGCCTATAAAAGCATTGAAATAGGTAACGAATAAATAATAAAAACAACTAAACTAAACTAAACATGAGTACTATTAATAACACCACCTTTAATTTTCCAAAACAAAAAAATGTTTATAAAGGAAAAGTAAGAGAAGTTTACAATATAAATGATGAATTGTTGGTAATGATTGCCACTGATAGAATTTCGGCTTTTGATGTGGTTTTGCCAAAGCAAATTCCATTTAAAGGCCAAATTTTAAATCAGATTGCATCAAAAATGTTAAAATCAACAGCAGATATTGTTGAAAATTGGATGTTGGCAACACCCGACCCAAATGTTACCGTTGGTCATTATTGTACACCTTTTAAGGTTGAAATGGTAATTAGAGGCTATTTATCAGGTCATGCAGCACGTGAATATAAAGTTGGAAAACGATTGTTGTGTGGAGTAGAAATGCCTGAAGGAATGAAGGAAAATGATAAATTTCCTGCTCCAATTATTACGCCTTCTACAAAAGCAGATGACGGAGACCACGATGAAGATATAACCAGAGAAGAAATTATTTCAAAAGGAATTGTTGATAAAGATGAATATGAATTATTAGAAAAATATACTCAAGAGTTATTTAAAAGAGGAACTGAAATAGCTGCAAAAAGAGGACTGATTTTAGTAGATACTAAATATGAATTTGGAAAAACTAAAGATGGTAAAATTGTGTTGATTGATGAAATTCATACACCAGATTCTTCTCGTTATTTTTATACTGAAGGTTATCAAGAAAGACAAGATAAAGGTGAAGCTCAAAAACAACTTTCTAAAGAGTTTGTTCGTCAATGGTTAATTGAAAATGGTTTTCAAGGAAAAGAAGGACAACAAGTTCCGGAAATGACTACAGAAAAAATCAATGAAATTTCAGAAAGATATATTGAATTATACGAAAATATTACTGGCGAGAAATTCGTAAAATCAGATGTTAGTAATATTATGGAACGAATTGAAAAAAATGTTCTAAATTATTTAAATAAATAGCATAGTTTTTACTCAAATTTGAAATAATTATTATATGAAGTATAATTTATTGGAGTTGCATTGTTTTCTAAATAATCAATAATTCCTTCTGCTGTTGTGTAGGGTTTATACGTAGGTGTTTGTGTAAAATAAGTATCGTAAACTGCAGGAATATAATCGTTTAATCCAATAGTTAATGTGGTATTGTCACTGAGGATATCATTACTTAAATTTTTGATAACTACTTCATTATTAACTTCTTCTATTTTAACTCCGGCGTAGTAAACAGCAATTTTACTTCTTTTTAAAAAGTTTTTTATTTCACTAACGGTCATTGAATAAGTTACGCTTCCATTATTAAAAGGATCAATTTCAAAAATTTCACGTTTGGTAATATCACCTTCATTTAAGCTACTTCTAATACCTCCAGTATTTTGGAATGTAACGTCAACATTCATTTCATTTTTTAGTACATCAGTATAAAAATAACCTACTTGTTGACTATTATGGTACGCAGATGAATACCCAATAACTTCATCTAAATTTGCCATAGCATCATAGTTATTTATAACATCTTTAATGGTAGAATTTTGATTGGGATAGTTATTTAAATCTATTAAATCATAAGTTAAACTTTCAATTTGTTTATCTTTTAAAGTGAGTTTAATTTTCCCTAAATAATTTAAATAGGAACCTGCTTGAAATATGGGAATATTGTTGACTGTAGTATTTACTTTTGAATGCGAATGTCCACCGATGATTATATCAAAATAAGGATAATTATTGGCGATACTTTTATCCGTATTTATTCCTAAATGGGTTAGTGCGATATATAAATCGGAATTTTCACTTTCTTTTACTTGAGCATAATTTCCGATAACATCGGTATATTTTTGAAAAGTTAAATCTTTAACTCTCCAAGGATGTGTGGATGGAATAACAGCTCCTTTTTTTCCATTAGTTTCCAACAATCCTAAAAAAGTAACTTTAATATTATCTTTTGTAATAGTTTGATATGCTTTTGGTTGAGGAATTCCTGTTGCATTCATATTTACATTTGCACAAATCCAGCTAAATTGAGATTGATTAAATCTATCTTTTAAAATGCTTTCACCATAATCAAATTCGTGATTACCAATTTCAGAAATATCAAATCCAACTTTATTCATTAAATCAATCATTGGATATCCTTTTGGATCATAATTATCAACCACAGGATTACCAGAAAAAATATCGCCAGCACAAACTAAAAATACTGTATTTTTTTCTTTTTCTCGGTCAACAATATATTTGATTTTTGCAAAATTATCAATACTTCCGTGAGGGTCATTAATATGAAAAATAGTTAATTCTTTTGTGTTATTTTGTGGAGTAGGAGATGGTTCGTTATTGTTGGTTGAACAACTTGAGCTAAGGAATATAAGAAGACTAAATATTAAAAATTTTTGAAGATATTTCATTACACCTAATTTAGATTCAAATTTAGTGAAAATTTGACGGGTATAAATTAGTTTAAATACACTTTTTATTAAAATTAAATTTATTAAAAATTGTGGCGTCTTTACCTAACCAATGCAACGCACTTTTTGTTGTAGAAAAAATCTCTACTTTTTGTAATGGATGTTCCGATTGCATTTTAAATAACGTAGTTAAAGCTACTTGGTTTGGTGTATCTGTAATTATGGCAACTTTTCTGTGCTTGTTAGGTTGAAGATATTTGTTTGAAAAATCTATATATTTTGAAATTTCTTGCTTTTCTATATCAAAAGTTACATTTTTAAAACAAATATAATAATGGTAGTCCAAAGAAAATTTTGGGTCTTGTATCAAATTTTGTTTAAATTTTATAATAGAATCAATAGTTACAATTCCAGAAAAAAATTCAACAATAAGATTCTCTTTTTCTAAAATTTTATAAAAGTTATTCTGCAACATCATCATCTGAAATTTAAAAAAGCAAAATTAAAACTATTATATTTAATATTGAATGACTTTTGGCAGAATATTTGATGATTTTAAAAAAAATAATTTTGATTAGTTTTAGTATTTTTTAGTTACTTTTATTCTTAAAATATTTATGTATGAAAAAAGACACTGTTAAATTTAATTATTATTATAATTTTTTTAAAAACTCACCGCATTTTTCTAATTTAAGTGATGAGGTAATATTAGAAATATTACCAATGTTTTCTGCAGAAACTTGGAAAAAAGGTGATTATCCTTTTAACAGTGAGTTAACCAAAAATAAATGCTACTTTATTATTAGTGGTAGAATTAAAGTTTTTCAAATTAATAGTGTTACAGGCAAAGAGTATATTATTGAAATATTAGAAGCAGGAAATATTTTTGATATTATTTGCTTGTTAGATTCTGAAGAACATCATGTTTTTACAGAAGCTTTAGATGATGTAGAAGCATTAGTTGTGCCCATGCAACTAGCTAAAGAATGGATAAGTAAGCATCCTGAATTTAATAAAACACTGTTACCATATTTAGGAAGCCAAATGCGTTTTTATGAAGAAAATGCTACGGACTTAGCATTGTTAAGCACTTGGTCCAGAACAGTGAAATTATTTGTTAAACATATAAACACCAATCTTCATTCCTCACAATTAAAACTTATAAACAATCTTTCTCATACTGATTTAGCAAATATGATTGGCAGTGCTAGGAACGTTTTAAACAGGCATCTACAAAAATTAAAAGAAGATGATGTAATAGCTGTACAGCGGAATCATATTGAAATTATAAATATTGATGCTTTACTAAATGAAGTCTACAAAAAATAAGTATTATTTATTACTACACCTTATTAAGTAGTTTTCTACTACTATTTTTTTACAAATTTAATTTTACTATTTCATTTAACATAATTTTATGTTAAATGAAAAATTTCTACAACTTTAGTGGTAGACTTTAGGGTGTTTATAGACATATCTTTGTATAAAAATTATAAGTATTTATTAATTAAATAATAATGAAAAATCAACTTACAGTTGCAGTATGCAACACACATTTAGAAGCTGAACAAGTTGTAAAAGAATTACAAAAGTCTGGCTTTGACATGAAAAAACTCTCTATTATAGGGAAAGATTATCATGAAGAAGATAATGTAATAGGATATTATAACACAGGTGATGCTGTTAAAAAATGGGGTGCAACAGGTGCCTTTTGGGGAGGAATTTGGGGACTAATTTTTGGTGCAGGATTTTTTCTAGTTCCAGGAATAGGACCCGTAGTAATGGCAGGTCCATTTGTTGCAGCGTTTGTAGGAGGGCTTGAAGGAGCAGTAGTAGTTGGTGGATTATCTGTTTTAGGTGCAGCACTCTTTAATTTAGGAGTACCTAAAAATAGCGTTCTAAAATATGAATCGGATTTAAAAGCAGATAAATATTTAGTTCTAGCTCATGGTACTGCTGAAGAAGTTGAAAAAGCAAAAGATATTTTTGCAAACGTGTTACCTAAATTAGAAATAAGTATTCATCATTAATAAAAGAATTACATATTCATCATAAAAAAAAATTATTAACAATTAAAACCAAATAAAATGAAAAACTCAGTAAAAAACATTTTCTTAATGGCTTCAATTTTCTTTGTAGTTGTGTCTTGTCAAAATCAAAAAAATAAAGACACATCAAATACTACATCTAGTAAGCCCGAAGTAGCAATAGAAAGACCATCACTTGATAAAACTGAAGATAGTATTATTATTAGAGATCAAAATAAAGCTGCATTAGAAAAAGTTATGAAAACCAAAGAAAAAATAACTAATGAAGCAACACAAGCTATTTTAGAAACTCAAAATGCAATAAAATTGCTTTCAAAAAATGATGCAGTTGATGCAATAAATAAACTTGAAAATGTAAAAACACAAATAGAAAAAGTAACTAATAAATATCCAAATTTAGATTTAATACCGGTTGATATAAACGTAAGAAGCAATGATTTAATATCAGATATTAATACAGTTAAACAGATTACCAAAGATGCAGAAAGTGCATTAAAAAAAGGACATTTACAAGAAGCTAGAAAATTACTTTCAGGTTTGTCAAGTGAAATGGATATTACTATAGTAAACATTCCAGTAGGTATTTATCCTAAAGAAATAGATAAAGCAATACATTTAATTGGTTTAAATAAATTTGATGAAGCAAAATCATTATTAATTTCAACAATAAATGAGTTGGTAACCGTACAAGAAGTTTTGCCAATACCAATTTTAAAAGCAGAAGCAATGCTTAATGAAGCAGCACAAAGATATTTAGAAGATAGAACGCAAAATAAAAAAGTTGTAATTAATTTGTTAGACAATGCCAAATATCAATTAGAATTTGCTAAAGCTTTAGGTTATGGCAACCAAGATAAAGTGTTTACAGAATTAGATAATGAAATTAAAAATCTTAAAAAGTCAGTAGGTTCTAAAACCGATTCAAAAGATTTGTTTACCAAAGTTAAATCAAAATTGAAAAATTTTAAAGAAAAAACATTTTAGAGTAAAAACAATTATATAAATTTTAAATTAAGTAAAAGATGAAAAAAACAATTTTAGGGCTATTTTTAATAGGATTTATGTACCAATCCTACGCTCAAGATGTGCTATTTGAAGCAAAACTAAAAAAAGAAGAAATGCCAGTTGCTATAGTTGAAAATGTAAGTCAAGATTTTCCGGGTTTAGCAGTTGAAGAATTTTATGCAGTACCTTTAGATTATATTGAAGATGATGTTATTGTTGATAGAAGTATTAAATCTAATAGCGATTATAACACTTATCAAGTTACATTAAAAGGTAAAAATCAAATACTTATAGCAACATACAATAAAGAAGGAGTATTAATAAGCACTGTAGAACACGGCAAAAATGTAGTATTACCAGTTTCCGTTGAAGAAGCCGTAGCAAAAGAATTTCCTGGATGGGATATTACGAAAGATCATTATAAAATGATTAATTATAAAGGTGAAAAGAAAATAGATAGGTATAAACTTAACATCCAAAAAGGAAAAGTAATGAAAAAAGTTTATTTTGATGCCAATGGTAATATTTTAAAAGTTCATAAAGAACTATTATAACTAAAATAGTATGCAAATTAAGAAAAAACGATGAAATATTCATCGTTTTTTCTTAATTTAATAAAAAATAATTTCTAAATTAACTGCAATGAATTCATACATAAAAAAAATAATAAATATAAAAGACCAAAAAGTAATTTTTTATCATAAAGAAAAAGATATAAAAGCATTGGAAGTTATTTTAAGCGAACTAAAAGAAGAACAATCTAAAATAAAAAATAACTTAAACAATATAATTTATTTAATAACTTTAGTTGATAAACATAAAATTGAGTCTAAAAAGTTAAAAACAACAGGTATTGTAGAAGAACACAAACATATAGATGAGTGGGTGAAAAGTTTAACAACTATATTTGAAGGATTACACAATAAATCTACAGCGGATTTAAGTAGTGAAGAAATTGATTTTTTGAGTTTGGAAATGCCTAAACTTATAGATAAAAAAAACATTTTAGAACTTCAAATGAAATACATTAATAATATAGTTGCAAAAACAACCGTTTTATTATTAAACCTTAGAAACGAATTATGTAAAGAAATAACAAAAGGTTATGATATAAATGATGTTATTAAAAAAATGCTTGCTAAATTTGGCAAAAAAGTTATAGGTACATATACCTCAGGAAGAAAAGAAATTATTAAATTTTTAGAAAATATTTTTGAAATAAATAAAGTACAATCTAAAGAACTTATAGACTTATTAGAAAAAAATAATATCATTCATTTTAAAATTGATATTCCAGATAATGATGTATTTTATTATTATAGTGATTATGGTTTTGCAGATGAATATGTACCAATTATAGGTGCTTGGAATATTTATGATAAAAACGATAAATAAAAATAAATTATGTTAAATCAAATAAAATCCTTAAACCCAAATACTTTAGTGTATGAATTAGATGAATTTGTAACTAAAGATGAAATTATTATGATTGATGAAGGAATTCAATCAACACTTTCAAATTTTGATGAAATAAATTTAATGATTTGTATAAACATTAAAAGAGAAAGTTTAGGAGCATTAATTAAAGAATTTCAAGTGGGTTTAAAATACTGGAATAAAATTAATAAAATAGCTTATGTAGCTGACAAAAAACATTGGCAAACACTTGTAGAAATTGATAATTTATTTACTAAATTTAAAGAAAAATATTTTGATGTTGATGATATGGATAACGCTTGGAAATGGCTAAATAAATAAAGCAATAGTTCACAAACTTACACAGTTTTTAGGATAGTGTCTTTTATTATTATGTACTCGTTGTGCCATTTTGACTCTTTAAACTTACTGTTACGTCAATTCGAGGATTGAGACCAAAATTTTCTCAAGTGGCTGTAATGACATTACGAATTTTAAATAAGTCTGTCATTCCTGCCTACGCA
>NZ_JAKIUR010000098.1 GCF_021647475.1 Lutibacter sp. | reverse complement strand
ACTTGATGTCATTGATGTAAATTATTGATTATCAGTATAATATACAAATAATTAATAACTTTGACAACTATAAATCAACTGATTATCTAGCTTTTATCAAAGAAAAAGTGTGAGTTTGCCCTGGTTTTTTACCAAAAAAGAAGTTTTTTTCGACTTAGTTTTCGTATCTTTGAAAGTCTTTTTTTAATTTTTAAAATGAGTAAAAAAAAACTAAATAATTTTGAAGATTTAGGTGGATTTGTGTTTTCAACAAATGACAATTTTGAGTATGAAAATAATGAAGAAATAGAAACATTATCACCCAAAAATCAACAATTAGAAGCTCATTTTTCAAATAAAGGGAGAGCTGGTAAAACAGTTACCGTAATTAAAGGTTTTATTGGTAGTGAACAAGATTTAAAAGTTCTTGGAAAACTATTAAAAACCAAATGTGGAGTTGGTGGAAGTGTAAAAGATAATGAAATAATTATACAAGGAAATTATAGAAATAAAATAATAGAAATCCTTACCAAAAAAGGATATAATGTAAAACGCATAGGCGGCTAATTATGAATAAAATAAAATCATCAGAATTAATTCTGAACCCAGACGGAAGTGTATATCACTTAAATTTAAAACCAGAACATCTTGCAAAAAATATCATTTTTGTAGGCGATCAAAATAGAGTTCCAAAAATTGCAAAACACTTTGACACAATAGAATTTGAAACTCAAAAAAGAGAATTCAAAACCATAACAGGAACCTACAAAGGAACAAGAATAACCGTATTATCAACCGGTATTGGACCTGATAATATTGATATTGTTATGAATGAATTAGATGCTTTAGTTAATATCGATTTAAAAACTAGAACTATCAAAAAAGAATTGACAAAACTAAATATTGTTCGTATTGGAACTTCAGGTTCTTTACAAGATTATATTCCTGTTGATAGTTTTGTATTAGCAAAATTTGGACTAGGTTTAGATGGAGTTTTACATTCTTATGTTTGTGAAGATATTTTAGATGCCAAATTTGAAGATGCTTTTATAAAACATACCAATTGGAGTCCAAGAAAAGCTAGACCTTATATTGTAGCAAACAGTAGTGAATTAGAAGCTAAATTAGAAAGTGATATTATTTTTAAAGGAGTTACAGCTACAGCAGTTGGTTTTTACGGTCCACAAGGTCGAGTATTGAGATTACCAATTCAAGATCCTGAACTAAATCATAAAATTGATAACTTTGAATTTAATGGTGTAAAAATTACTAATTTAGAAATGGAAACCTCTGTTATCTACGGATTATCAAAATTATTAGGACATAATGCTTGTTCAATGAACTGTATTATTGCCAATCGTGCTAATGGAACCTTTAGTGAAAACCCAAAAGCATCTGTAGAAAAATTAATAAAATATACTTTAGATAAATTGGTTTCATAAAATATTTCTAAAATATTTTCGTTATCTTTAAAAAATAAACAGATTTCAAATGAAAAATTATATTTTTAATTTCTTAAAAGTAGTACTAGTTTTAGTATTGTTAAGTTCTTGTAAATCAACCAAAAAAGGTTGTGGTTTAACTAGTGATGCAAGCCAAATTCAGCAAACTACACCATTGCAAACTAACACTATTGTTGCAACTTTAGATTAGTTAAAAATATATAAAATATAAAATCCGCCAATTGGCGGATTTTTTTTTCAATTAAATTTAAGTACGTACCTTTGCAATTCTTATAAAAACATAGAAAATGAATAACGGATTATACGCAAAATTTAACACCTCAAAAGGGAAAATTTTAGTAAACTTAGAGTTTGAAAGAACACCCGGAACAGTTGGTAATTTTGTTGCCTTGGCAGAAGGTAATTTAGAAAATACAGCAAAACCACAAGGAACACCTTATTATGACGGATTAAAATTCCACAGAGTAATTCCTAATTTTATGGTTCAAGGTGGATGCCCTCTTGGTACCGGAACTGGTTCACCAGGATATAGTTTTGAAGATGAATTTCACCCGGATTTAAAACATAGCGAACCAGGAGTTTTATCTATGGCAAATTCTGGCCCAGCATCAAACGGTAGTCAATTTTTTATTACTCACGTTGCAACTCCTTGGTTAGATAATAAACATACTATTTTTGGAAATGTAATTGAAGGTCAAGATGTTGTAAATGCAATTGCCCAAGGTGATTTAATTAATACTGTTGAAATTATTAGAGTCGGTGAAGCTGCTGAAAATTTTAATGCAGTAGAGGCATTTAGAACTTTTGAAGGTGCTAAAGAAAAAAGAGAAGAAGCTGGTAAAAAAGAACAACAAGAAGCTTTAAACAAATTATCTGAAGGTTATAATGAAACTAAAAGTGGTTTGCGTTATAAAATTATTAAAGAAGGCAATGGAAAACAAGCTACAAAAGGAAGTACCGTTTCTGTACATTATAAAGGTCAATTAGATAACGGTCAAGTTTTTGATTCATCTTATACCCGTAAACAACCTATTGATTTTACTCTTGGTGTTGGACAAGTAATCAAAGGTTGGGATGAAGGAATCCAATTATTAAAAGTTGGTGATAAAGCACGTTTTGTAATTCCATCAAACTTAGCTTACGGAAGTCAAGGTGCTGGTGGAGTAATTCCACCAGATGCTATTTTAATTTTCGATGTAGAATTAATGGATGTAAAATAATATCGTAACCTGTTGCACATTATGATAAAATTTCGTCAATACGAGTGAATTTTAGCCTTTTTAGGCTTAAAATTAGTATCGAGAATTACTCGAAACTGACATTCATTTGTGTTAACTAAATTAAAATGCACAACAGTTTATCGTAACAAATACATTTTAAAATCGTCTAAATGTTAATCGTTTAGACGTTTTTTTTTATTTTTACGTATTACATTCAAAGTCTTATGAAATTAAAATTCTTTCTCTCAATTTTTGCTATTCTTTTAATAATCAGTTGTAAAGATGCAAAAAATAGTAATGATTTTATCAAAGCAACAACTGGTCGTTATTTGTACAATTCTGATGAATTAATCGAAGTTTATTTTAAAGAAAATATTTTATTTTTAAAATGGCGTGGAGCAACTGCAATTAAACCACTTAAAGTAAATGATACCACCTTTTTTGTAAAAGAAATGAATGAAAAAATTCAGTTTTTAAAAAATCCTGCTAACAAAAAAGAATACATAGTTTTAGTCCCAAAAGAAAAAGGAAAAAAAATAATTTTCAATTATAGAAAGCTATCCAATTCAGAAAAAATACCTAGTGAATATTTAAAAAAAGACGAATATAATAAAGCACTTCAAGCCTATTTAACTATTCAAAAAAAGGATTCATTAGACAGTGCTATTACGGAAAATAATTTCAATTCCTTCGGATACAAAGAATTACGTAAAAAAAACTTTAAAAAAGCAATTCAACTTTTTAGCATCAATATTGCTTTATATCCAAACAGTTCTAATGTTTATGATAGTTTGGCTGAGGCTTATATGAAGAAAGGTGATACAGCACAAGCTATTATAAATTATAAAAAATCTTTAGCTTTAGATTCAGGGAACAAAAGAGCTAAAAGAACTATTAAACGATTGACAAAGTAAAAATAGCCTAAATATATTATACTCTTAACTCGTTGTGCATTCTGATAAAATTTCGTCAATTCCTTTAGATTAGCAAACTGATAAAAACATCTAAATTTGTTAAAAGAAAAAGAATGGGGTGAACTAGGTCAGTTCGTAGTTTTTGATAACTAACACTCGTATTAGTCCCCATTCTTTTATAATCCGGTTACAAGGACCAAATAGAATTTAAGATCCGATGGATGTCGGTATACCTTATAAAGGTTTTAGTCAACGTAACCATTTTAATAAACTTAAATACAAAGTTATGAGAATTAAACAAACAATTGGTATTGACATCAGTAAATTAACATTTGATGTTCGTATACACAGTAATCA
>NZ_JAKIUR010000097.1 GCF_021647475.1 Lutibacter sp. | reverse complement strand
TAAAAGGAGGTTTAGAAGCAGGTAAAAAGTTTTTAAATACCATAAAAATGTGCTCCTTATCAGCCAATTTAGGTGATACACGTACTATTGTTACACATCCCGCATCTACAACACATAGTAAACTTTCTGAGGAAGAACAATTGGCTGCAGGAATTACATCAGGATTGGTTAGAATTTCAGTTGGTTTAGAACATTTTTCTGACATCATTGAAGATGTAAATCAAGCATTAAATAAATAATTTTTAAAATAAACTTTAATATTTAATTTTTAAATCAAAAATTCTTTAAAATATAAAGCCTACTAAATTGGTGGAGTATTAAAAATGATGTAAGTTTGCAATTATAAATTCTATAAAATAATTAGTTGAACATGATAATTGATCGTCTTTTTATTAAAAAAACAGCCGACCTAAAAGAGGAAGAGATACTATCAAATTCTGAAACGCCAATTAGAAGTATTTTAAAATCAATTAGCTGGCGAGTAGTTGGCACTATTGATACCGTGCTTATTTCTTGGCTAGTAATTGGTGATATTTCTTTAGCATTTGCAATTGGCTCCGTTGAGTTAATTACTAAAATGATCTTATACTTTTTTCATGAACGAATGTGGAATAAAATTAAATGGGGAAAACAATGATGGATGTAAATATTGAAGGAATAAACAAGGAATTAAAAAATAAATCGCCTAAACAAATTATTGAATGGGCTTTGAGTATTGCTAAAAATCCAGTAATAACCACAAATTTCAGACCTTATGAAGTGGCTATTTTACACGCTTGTACAAATGTAGATGAAAATTTAAAAGTTATTTGGTGCGATACAGGTTATAATACGCCAAATACCTACAAACATGCATTTGAACTTATAAAAAAATTGAATTTAAATATCCAATTGTATGTACCAAAACAAACCGTTGGATATCGCGATGTAAAAATGGGAATTCCTCAAGTAAATACAGAAGATCACAAACTATTTACCGAGCAAGTTAAATTAGAGCCATTTAAACGAGCGATGAAAGAACATCAGCCAGATGTTTGGTTTACTAATTTACGACATGGGCAAACTGCTTTTAGAGATAGCATTGATATTGTGTCTAAAAGTAAAGATGGAATTTTAAAAGTAAGTCCGTTTTATTATTGGACAGATACCGAACTAGATGCGTATTTAAAAGCTCAGAATTTACCAAATGAGTTTAAATATTTTGATCCAACTAAAGTTTTAGAAAATCGCGAATGCGGTTTACATTCTTAAAAAAATAAATTATGACAAGTAATTTGCAAATTAATGCTTTAGAAAATGAAGCAATTTATATTATGCGAGAAGTAGCAGCACAATTTGAAAAACCTGTACTTTTATTTTCTGGAGGAAAAGATTCTATTACGTTAGTCCGATTGGCTCAAAAAGCCTTTTATCCGGCTAAAATTCCATTTCCTTTAATGCATATTGATACCGGTCATAATTTCCCTGAAACTATTGAATTTAGAGATAAATTGGTGAAAGAATTAGGATTAAATTTAATTATTCGTAAAGTTCAAGACACTATTGACCAAGGTAAAGTTCAAGAAGAAACAGGCCGATATTCAAGTAGAAATACACTACAAACAACTACGCTATTAGATGCCATTGAAGAATTTAAGTTTGATGCTTGTATTGGTGGAGCCCGTAGAGATGAAGAAAAAGCACGAGCTAAAGAACGAATTTTTTCTGTTCGTGACGATTTTGGGCAATGGGATGAAAAAAATCAGCGTCCAGAATTATTTGATATGCTAAACGGTCAAATTCATTTAGGGCAAAATGTACGAGTTTTTCCTATTTCAAATTGGACAGAATTAGACGTTTGGACTTATATTGAAAAAGAAAATTTAGAAATTCCATCTATTTATTTTGCTCATAAACGTGAAATATTTATGCGTGATGGACTTATTTGGTCACATTCTGATTATGTATTTCAAGATGAAGATGAAGAAGTGGAAGAACGCATGGTTCGTTTTAGAACTGTTGGAGATATGAGTTGTACTGCAGCGGTAGATTCTTACGCCACAACAATTAGTGAAGTAGTGGCTGAAATTAGAGATTCAAGTATTTCTGAACGAGGAGCTAGAATTGATGATAAACGTTCTGAAGCTGCCATGGAAAAGCGTAAACAACAAGGATATTTTTAATCAATTGAAAATTAATAATTTATAATTAAAAATGTCACTCTGAGCCTGCCTGAGGCATGCAGGCTTGTCGAAGTGTAGTTTAGAAGTAAAATATAATTAAAATAATAATAAATAAGCCCGTTGTGCATTATGATAAAATTTCGTCAATTCGAGTGAATTTTAGCCTTTTTAGGCTTAAAATTAGTATCGAGAATAGATTTTTTAGTTAAAAATAGATGTTCTCGATACAATTTTTTATCAAAAATTACCTGCCTTGCCGTCAGGCAGGCTCGAACTGACGTAACAATAAGTTTAAAGAGTCAAAATGCACAACGGGTTAAATAAAAATATCCCTCCCTTTTGGGGAGGTTTAGGAGAGGCTTATGGAAGTTTTAAAAATAGCAACAGCAGGAAGTGTAGATGATGGTAAAAGTACCTTAATTGGACGATTATTGTACGATACAAAATCATTAACAGTCGATAAATTAGAAGCCATTGAAAAAAGCAGCAAGCAAAAAGGATACGATTACCTAGATTTTTCATTGGCAACCGATGGTTTAGTGGCTGAGCGTGAACAAGGCATCACCATTGATGTGGCTCATATTTATTTTTCAACCAACACAAGAAGCTATATTATTGCCGATACACCAGGTCATGTGGAATATACTCGTAATATGGTTACCGGAGCTTCAACATCACAAGCAGCAATCATTTTAATTGATGCTAGACATGGCGTAATTGAGCAAACCTACCGTCATTTTTTTATCAATAACCTATTACGTGTTAAAGATGTAATTGTTGCCATTAATAAAATGGATTTAGTTGATTTTTCAGAAGATAGATACAACGAAATTAAAGCTGATTTTCAAAAATTGGTAGAAAAAAGTGATTATGAAGATCAGAATATAACATTTATTCCGGTAAGTGCTTTAAAAGGAGATAATGTAGTTAATCAATCTGAAATTATGAATTGGTACACGGGCAAAACACTAATAGAACACTTAGAAACATTAAATACGCAAGATATTTATAATAATGGAGTAATGCGTTTTCCTGTACAATTTGTAATTAGGCCAAAAACAGAAGAATTTCATGACTATAGAGGATATGCAGGTAAAGTTTATGGAGGAGATATAAAAGTTGGTGATGAAGTAGTAGTGTTGCCATCAAAAACTAAAACTAAAGTAAAAGAAATTTATTTCAACGATAAAAAGTATCAAAGTGCAGCAAGAAGATCTTCAATTTCTGTATTATTAGAAGATGATGTAAATGTAAGCAGAGGTGATATGATTGTTAAAGCTAATGAACTACCAAACATTGAAAAACAATTTTCAGCAACCATATCGTGGATGGATGCTAAACAATTAGAGGAAGGTTCTAAGTACATATTACAACACGGTGTACACAAAGTATTGGCAAAAGTATCAATAATACATCATAAAATTGAAACCGATTTTTCAGGTGTCGAAAATAATGTTGATTCGTTAACTATGAATGATATTGCTACAGTTTCTTTTCTATTAAACAAACCTATATTTTTCGATTCATTTAAGGTAAATAGAACAAATGGTTCTTTTATTTTAATTGATCCTCAAACCAATAATACAGCGGGAGTTGGCTTTATAAACTAACTCAAAATTCATAAAAACCTAAAAATACTTGTGAATAAATGGCATAATGCCTTTATTTGCAGTCAAGTTCATAAACAAATCGATAAAAGTTATTAAGAAAGGCAGAGGGAATAGACCTGTTGAAGCCTTAGCAACCCTTTATTTATAAAGAAGGTGCTACATTCTACCGCATATTTGTGGGAAGATAACACAAGAAACTTCACGTAGAAAACTTCTTCTTTTTTAATACTATTTATTTGGGCGTTACCGTAAACGGTCGGGCTTTCGGCT
>NZ_JAKIUR010000002.1 GCF_021647475.1 Lutibacter sp. | reverse complement strand
AAAACAAACCAGCATTTACATCTTCTAATCTATCAGCTTTATCTTTAAAACTGTGTGCTAAAGTCAACCGTTGATATGGATAAAAACAACTTAAATACCAAGAAAGCTCCGTTACTTCAGGAATATCGCTTTGGCGATAAAACACAGTTTTGTTTACATCTAAACCAAAAGCCAACCAGGATGCAGCAGTGCTATATGTGTTTTGGCGTAAGGTTTCGCCATTTTTAATTTGGGTTAGTGAATGCATATCAGCAATAAACAAAAACGACTCATTTTGCGGATTGTTAGCCATTTTAATTGCCGGGATTATGGCTCCTAATAAGTTTCCTAAATGTGGTGTTCCTGTACTTTGAACACCTGTTAAAATTCTTGACATGTACTTTAAAATTTGACCACAAAAATACATATTTCAAAAAGAAATGTAGAATAATTTTAAATTACTACTTTTGAATTCTATGAAATTTTTTAAATATCTTTTTTATATTATTTGGAGATGCTGGTTTTACGGCTGGGTATTGCTAAGTATTGTGGCTATATTTCCTATTTTAATTGTAGTTACATCAACAGAAAATTTATATCTGGTATTTTTTAAAATTGCCAGAGCTTGGGCAAAAACTATTTTATTTGTAATGGGTTTTAAAGTTAAAATTACTGAAGAACAGCATATTGAAAATAACAAAAGTTATATGTTTTGTCCTAATCATACTTCAATGGTTGATATTATGCTAATGTTAGCAGTTGCTAAAAATCCATTTGTTTTTGTTGGAAAAATAGAATTAGCAAAAATTCCAGTATTCGGATTTTTTTACAAGCGAACTTGCATTTTGGTTGATAGAAATAATTTTAAGAGTAGAAAAGCTGTTTTTGACGAAGCTAGACGAAGATTAAGCGATGGTTTAAGTGTTTGTATTTTCCCAGAAGGATTAATTTCCGACGATAAAAGTATTATATTAAGTGAATTTAAAAATGGGGCTTTTAGATTGGCAATAGAACACCAAATACCAATTGTTCCATTAACTTTTTATGATTGTAAAAAACGATTTTCATATACTTTTTTTAGCGGTGGTCCTGGAAAATTACGAGTAAAAATTCATAATTTTATAAATACAGAAGGGCTTACTTTAAAAAATATTAATACCATAAAAAAACAAACGTTTAATATTATGTACAATGAGTTAAGTTCAGACTTAAAACAACAATAATAAAAATACTTAAGCCGAATTTTTTTCGTTTAACTAAAATGGAGAAAAAAGAGATTACCTATTACGAACCAAAAGAAGAAAAATTAAACGTAATTACCCATGCAATTGGACTAATTTTAAGTGTGGTTGCATTAGTTTTATTAGTGGTTTTTGCTAGCTTAGAAGGAACTGCCAAACACATTGTTAGTTTTAGCATTTATGGTGTTAGTTTAATTGTATTGTATTCAGCCTCTACCCTTTATCACTATTCACAAAAGCCAAAAATTAGAAAGCGGTTAAATGTATTTGACCATGCAGCTATCTATGTTTTAATAGCAGGAACCTATACACCATTCACTTTAGTAGTTTTAAAAGGGTGGGTTGGTTGGACCATATTTGGTATTTCTTGGGGATTGGCAGTTGCAGGCATCATTTTAAAACTTTTTTTTACAGGGAAGTACGATAAAATTTCAACTTATGCATACGTTTTAATGGGTTGGGTTGTGATTTTTGCAGTAAAACCATTAGTAGAAAACTTAGCTTTAGAAGGATTAATGTGGTTATTAGCAGGTGGAATTTTTTATACTGTTGGAGCCATTTTGTACAGTATAAAAAATATTAAATATAACCATGCTATTTTTCATGTTTTTGTGTTGTTAGGAAGCTTTTCCCATTTTATTGCGATATTTTTTTATGTTTTACCAATTAAAACTTAAAAATTTATGAAATAAAACACATAGCTTTGAACATAAAAACAAATATTGTATCTTGCAATTTAATAAACCAAAATGTCCGCCCTAAATATGCTAAATATATTACTAGTTGACGATGAAAAGGATGCTTTAGAAGCCCTTGAATGGAAATTAAATAATTATATTGAAAATGTAAATATTACAACCTGTGATTCCCCAATAAAAGCGGTTGATATAATTAATAATGACAAACCTGATGTGGTGTTTTTAGATATCCAAATGCCTGAAATGGATGGTTTTTCATTAATTGAAGCTCTTGATTTTAGAGATTTTAATTTGATTTTTACCACTGCACATGATGAGTTTGCACTAAAAGCAATAAAAGTTTCCGCAATTGATTATTTATTAAAGCCAGTTGATAAAGATGAATTATTATCTGCAATGAAAAAAATCAAAAAAACAGAAAAAGGAAGCTTATTAGAAAATAAATTACAATTACTTTTAAATAATCTAAACGATAACAGCGATAAAATAAACATTTCAGCTGATGGCAAAGTTTATTTGCTAGATAAAGAAGATGTTATTATGTTAAAGTCTGATAAAAGTTATACTACCATCTTTTTAAAATCAGAACAACAAATTGTTGTTTCAAAAACATTAAAAGAAGTAGAAAAGAAATTTCAATTTCCTGAATTTTTTAGAGTTCATAATTCTTATTTAATAAATTTAAATCATGTTAAAGAATATTTAAAAGGATTAGGAGGAGAGCTTATTATGACTAACGGATTAACTGCAAGCATTAGTAGAAATAGAAAAACAGAACTATTTAATAAACTATATATAAATTAAGAATGTTTTTAGATTTTCATTCTGAAATATTTTCTTGGATAAGAGGTGGATTATTCACTTTATTCATCTATCATTTTCTTATTTATTTTCAAAACAGAAGTAAATTATACTTATTTTACAGCCTTTATTTAGCGGCCTTAACAATTTACCTTACACAAGATATTTTTCCAGAAAATTGGGAAACAGTGCACAATTACCTTAATTTTCCAATTCAATTTTTAGCTTACGCAGCCTATGTAGCATTCGCTAGAATTTTATTAGATACCAGAAATTTTTTAGTAAAATGGGATGGTTTTTTTGAATTGGCAATTAAAGTTTTATTAGTATTAGTACCTATTTTTGTTATAATTCAACTGTTTTTTGGATATAAATTTCAAGAAAATTTGTTTTTAGTTATAATGTTAACACTTACAGTATTTGCATTAATATCCTATTATGTGGTGATTACTAAGATTAGAGATAAATTTTCAGTATATTTTGTTGTAGGATCATTAATATATCTTGTTTTTGCTCATATTAGTTTTGCGGAAATGTATTTGGGAGAGAAAACCTTTTTAGCAAATGGTTTTCAACCTATGTCTTTTGTTTATTTTGGAGCCATACTACAAAGCCTTATTTTTTCAGTTATAATAGGATTTATTATAAAAAAAATAGAACAGAGGAGTAAAAATGCAGAGGTAAGATTGGCTAATAAGTTAAAAGAAATTGAAGAACTTAAAATGACTGCATTACAAAGCCAAATGAATCCTCATTTTTTATTTAACTCCTTAAATTCAATTAATAATTTTGTTTTAAAAAATGAAGTAGAAAAAGCTTCAGATTACATCACTAAATTTTCTCGTTTAATTAGAGCCATTTTAAACAGCTCATCAAGCCCAATGTCAACTCTTGCAGATGAATTAGGGATATTGGCTTTATACGTAAAATTAGAACAAATGCGTGTTACTGGAGGTTTTGATTATGTGGTTAATATTGATAAAAAATTACATTTAGAAAGTATTAAAGTTCCTCCAATGTTTTTACAGCCATTTATTGAAAATGCTATTTGGCACGGTATTATGAAGAAAAAGGGAGCTAAAATTATAGCATTAACCATTAAAGAAAATGGTGATAAAGTTTTATGTATTATTAAGGATAATGGAGTAGGAATAAATTCTGCAAAGCAAACTAATAAAATGGACAAAAAACGTAAATTTTATGGAGCTAAAGCCACAGAAAACAGAATAAAAATTCTATATAAAAATGAAAATGTAAAAATTTCAACTACAGATATTTCCAATGGTAAAACTACAGGAACTGAAGTTAAAATTAGCTTTCCATTAAAAATATCATAATTCCGTTTATTAATAATTTACTTCCGTTTATATATTAATTTAGTTGATTGATAAATTAAAATTAAAACAAAAGATAATTTTATCTACTTTTAATTCGAATTTTTCTTAAACACAATGTCAATTTTAAAATTTTCAGTTCCTTCTGATGCTAAAATACAGAATGATATTAACCAACAAAAAAATGAATTTAATTTTGTGGGTAATGGTAGCTTTTTTCAAAATTTAAAAGAAACACTTTACATACGGAGATTAAAATTTTATAAAGATAATACTGAACGAAAAGTTATCTATAAAAAAGAAGGAACAGATTGGATTTTTGGTAATATAGAATAAGTTAATACTTAATGTTTTAAGCCTTATAAAAACCATTTATTATTTAAAAGATACCATTTATATATTTTTTGATTGTTTTTATATATTTAATTAAATAAGAACAATTAACTATGTTATATTTGTAATGTATTATTGTCAAGAGGGGTTTTGACACAATACAATAAAAACATTAAATAAGTCTTTGGGGTTGATTTATTTATTCCTCAAACATTACAAGAACGTATTGTAATGTTTGAGGTTTTTTTTTGATAAAAACTTTTATAATCTAAATTACTTTCTTCATTCCAATTTTAATAAATATATTTGAATAAAATATGAAAAAAATTATTCAAATAATAGTATTGCTTTTTATTGTAAGTGTAAATGCTCAACAAGATTATTCCTCTAGTTGGGAAGATTTTTATTCCTATAACAATGTAAAAAATTTTATTATTGCAAATCAAACCATTTATGCAATAGTAGATAATGCCGTTTTTAAATATAATATTACTACAGGAGAAACCTCAAAAATATCTTCAGTAAACGGTTTGTCAGGAGAAACGGTAACAAGCATCTATTACTCTGAAAATTTAGATAAAATAGTTATTGGTTATCAAACAGGTTTATTAGAAATAATTGATAATAAAAATCAGATTACTATCGCTAAAGACATTGTTAATTTTAATTACTCAGGATATAAAGCAATAAATAACATTACAGCATATAATAATAAATTGTATTTGGCAACTTCATTTGCAATAGTTGTATATGATTTAGATAATTTTCAATTTGGAGATACTTATTTTATTGGTAATCAATCTTCTGAGTTAAAAATTAATCAAATTAAAGTATTTCAAAATACTATTTATGCTGCAACTGAAAATGGAATATTTTCTGCAGATATTAACAATCCCAATTTGATTGACTTTAATAATTGGACTCAAAATTTTTCAGGAAATTTTTCAGATATAGCTATTTTTAATAATCAAATATTTACCTCCCGAAATAATAATTTATATAAAATTGAAAATAATAATTTAACTTTAGTTAAAACCTATGCTTCAACTATTAAAACATTAAAATCTTCTATAAATTATTTAACGGTTTCCACATCAAAAAGTATTTATATCAATAACACTTCTAATACTCAAATTGCAACATATACTCCAAATTCAAGTAGTACGTATAATTATAATTTAAATACTGCATTTTTTGACGATACTAATTTGTATTTAGGAACTAAAGAATTTGGAATTTTGAAAAGTAACTTAACTGCTATTTCAAATTTTGAAGAAATCCATCCAGAAGGTCCAGTTTCAAATGCTCCTTTTTCTATAACTGCCAATAATAATAATTTATGGGTAGTTTATGGGGGTTATGATGCTGCATATACTCCATTAAATAAAAGATTTGGTTTTAGCCATTTTAATGGAACTTCTTGGGTAAATAAACCTTATAATGCTAGTGTTGGCGTTAGAGATTTAGTTCATGTAACCATTGATCCTTCTCAAGAAAACAAAGTGTATATCAGCTCTTGGGGAGGCGGTATGTTAATTGTTGAAAACGATTCAATTACTACGCATTGGAATCATTTAAATAGTGGTTTAGAAAAATTGATAATTTCAGATCCTAATTACGTAAGTATAAGAATAAATGGATCTAGTTTTGATAATCAAGGTAATTTATGGATTGCAAATGCATGGGTAGATAACAGAATAAAAAAATACAGTGCAAACGGAACTTGGTCTAGTTTTGATATGAGCTCTGTAATTACAAACCCAGCTTTAGGATTAAATGAATTAATTGTAGATAAAACAAATACTATTTGGATTGGTTCAAGACGAAATGGAGTTTTAGCGTTTAATGAAAATGGAAACAAAAAACTTTCACTAACTTCAGAATTAACCAAAGGATCTTTACCTGATTTAAATGCAAAAACAGTTCAAGCTGATGCAAGTAATAGAATTTGGATTGGCACAAAAAAAGGCTTAGTGGTTCTTTTTAATGGTGCATCTATATTTAATGATGCAATTTATGATGCACAACCTATTATAATTCTTGATGATGGAATTCCTAAGAAATTATTAGGAGATCAACCCATAAATTCTATAGCTATTGATGGAGCAGATAATAAGTGGTTTGGTACTGATATTAGTGGAGCAACACAAACCAACCCTGATGGGAGTGTTATTTTACATAGTTTTAATAAGGATAATTCACCTTTACCTTCAAACACTATTTTAAAAATTGTTGTAGATAAAAGCTCTGGGAAAGTTTATTTTGCTACCGATAAAGGTATTTTAGCTTTTAATAGTAAAGTTGCTGTTTATGGCGATACTATGCCAGATGTTTATACTTATCCAAATCCATCCACTAAAAATAATGATTTTATTACTATTGATGGAAGAAACGGAACTCATATACCCAACAATACCAATGTAAAAATTTTAGATGCCGCAGGTAATTTAGTTTATGAAACTAATGTAAAAGAAGGTCAAGAATTATTTGGTGGAAAAGTAGTGTGGAATAAAAGGAATTTGGCAGGTAAAAAAGTAGCTTCAGGAATTTATATCGTATTATTATTTAATGCGGATAGCCAAGAAAATGCAATTGCTAAAATTGCTATTATCAACTAATTATGATTGAAACTACTAAAGCTATAGTTATAAATACAATTAAATATGGCGATACTAGTTTAATTGCAACGTGCTTTACACAAAAATATGGTAGAAAAGCCTATATGCTAAAAGGGGTATTAAAAGCTAAAAAAGCCAAAATTAAAACCGCTTATTTCCAACCGTTAATGCAATTAAATTTAACAGCAAATCATAATAATAAAGGCAATTTAAATAACCTAAGAGATGCTGAAATTTTAAATTTTTATAACTCAGTTTATACTAATTTAAAAAAGCAAAGCATTGCCTTATTTTTAGCTGAAATTTTATATTACGCTATCCAAGAAGAAGAACAAAATGAAGGTTTGTTCCAATATTTAGAAACTTCTTTTTTATGGTTAGATGTGCATGATAAAGTTTCTAATTTTCATTTATTATTTTTATTAAATTTAACTAAATATTTAGGATTTTATCCAGAACTAAATCAGGCAGAACTTCCTTATTTTGACCTTATTGAAGGAGGTTTTACTTCAAAAAAGAAAGCTCAAGTAATTTTTGGTGAAAATTTAATACAGTTTAAAAAGCTATTAGGCATAAATTTTGATGCTTTATCTAAAATTAATTTTAGTTCAACAAACAGACAAAATGTACTAAATATGTTAATTCAATATTACGAACTTCACTTAAGCGGTTTTAGAAAACCTAAATCATTACCAATATTAAAATCTGTATTTAATTAAAAATGAATAAGTTTTTATTTTTTATTTTAATTTTTTCGATATCAGCTAAAGCCCAAAAAGTAAAAGTATTGGAATTTGGAACTAAGTTTCCGATAGAAAATGTTGCTATTTTTAATGATGACAATTCTAAATTGATATATACTAATAAAAAAGGAATAGCCGATTTATCTAAATTTACACCAAAGGATGTTATATCCTTTAATCATTTATCTTTTATTGAATATGATATTTTAAAAAGAGATTTAAAGGTTTTAGATTATACCGTATATCTTCATAAAAAAGCAGAGGAATTAAATGAAATTATTTTATCAGCTTCAAAAGGTAAAGAACAACGAAGAAGAATAGCCGAACAAATTGATGTAATTGCAAAAGAGAATATTGTTAAAATGGCACCTCAAACCTCGGCAGATTTACTAGCAAATATGGCTGGTATTAGAGTTCAAAAATCTCAATTTGGAGGCGGAAGTCCAGTTTTGAGAGGTATGGAAGCTAATAAAGTTTTGTTAGTGGTAGATGGCGTTAGAATGAATAACGCCATTTACAGAACAGGACATTTACAAAATTCAATCACCGTTTCGCCAAATATTTTAGACAGAGTTGAAGTTATTTTTGGACCGTCATCAGTAATTTATGGTTCTGATGCTTTGGGCGGTGTTATTCACTATTACACTAAAACACCGAAAATAAGTGCTAAAAATCAAGTAAATACTTCTGTTTATAACCGATTTAGCACTATAAATAATGAGTTTACAACTTCTGAAAGTATTGAATTACGATTTAAAAAATGGGCATCTTATACCAATGTATCGTATAGTAAATTTGGAGATTTAAAAATGGGAAAATCTCGTAATCACGGTTACAAAAATTGGGGAAAAGTATTTGAATATTCAAACAACACAAATACATATTATAATCCTAATCCAGTGGTTAATTCAAACCCAAATATTCAAAAGAACACAGCGTATAATCAAACAGATATTTTACAAAAATTAGTATTTCCTTTATCAAAAAAAGAGATTTTAATTTTTAATTTTCAATATACAACTTCATCTAATATTAACAGATTTGATAAATTAAATGAATATAAAAATGGAACTTTAAAATTTGCAGAATGGCATTATGGACCGCAAAATAGATTATTACTTTCCTCACAATTAAAAATTAATCCGAATAATAAATGGTTAAAAAAAGGAACAATTACTGCGGCTTATCAAAATAGTAAAGAATCTAGAATTCAACGAAAATTTTCTAGTTTAAAACGTTCTTATAGAAAAGAAAACGTGGATGTGATTAGTTTAAATGGCGATTTTTTTGTGCCATTAACAAAAGAAGATAATCGTATTTTGTCCTATGGATTTGAATTTGCATACAACAAAGTAAATTCAAATGCTTATGGAAAAACATTGGATGTTGTAGGAAATACTATTATTGGCTTTAATGGCAATTTTGATGTACAATCAAGATATCCTGATGGAGGAAGTAATTACACAAGTTTAGCTTCATATATAAATTATAGACAGGATTTAAGTACAAAATCGACTTTGAATACGGGAATTCGTTATAGCTCCAATTTTTTAAACGCAAAATGGATTGACAATACTTTTATTACGTTACCAAAATCAAAAATAGCTATAAATAATTCAGCCGTAACAGCAACTATTGGCTATGCTTATAAACCTTCAAAAAACTGGCAATTAAATAGTTTAATTTCATCAGGGTTTAGAGCTCCAAACATAGATGATGTTGGTAAAATTAGAGAAAAGAATGGAAATGTAACCGTACCAAATATAAATTTAAAACCTGAATATGCTTATAATTTTGAAATTAATGGATTAAAGTATTTTAATAACAGAAAGTTTAGTATGAGTTTAAGCACGTACTACATTTTGTTAAACAACTATATTACAAGAGATTATTTTAAAATTAACAACTCTAGTACAATAATTTATGATGGAGAAGAAGGAAATGTTGTTGCTAATGTAAATAAAGGGAATGCTTATATTTTAGGCGGAACGTACAGTTTTACAGGAAAAATCAATAACTATTTAACTTCAAAAGCATCTTTGACTTATACTAAAGGAAAAGCATATGATACTCATTTACCATTATCTTCTATCCCGCCATTGTTTGGTTCTTTTGAAATAGGATATCAAAAAAATAAATTTCAAGCAAGTATAAATTGGAGATTTAACGCTCAAAAAAAATTAAAAGATTATAATTTAGTTGAAGGAATTGATAATGTAGAGCAAACTCCGTTTAATCCAAAAACTAATTTTTATGAAGGAAATCCAAGTTGGAGTATATTTAATATAAACACCAATTATAGATTTAATAATAGCATAACAGCATATCTAAAATTAGATAATATTTTTGATATTCATTATAAAGAATTTGCATCTTCTATAAGCAATGCAGGCCGAAATATTTCAATTTCATTATTGATAAATAATTAACGATATAAAACACCATTTACACTAAAAATTATACTGTTTGTCAAACAAATAAAGCAATATATTAGGATAATTAATTAATAATTAATAATTTAGTCCATTCAAAACCCCTAATATTATGAAAATACAATTACTTTTTTTACCCAATTCGGTTATCTTACAGAAACATTTAAAAACCCAAAATTCCAAAATATAAATTTGTTTTTAAAGAATTTATATTGGTGTTTAAATTAAAATTAACAATGGTTAATTAAAAAAATAAATCTATAATAATACTACATAAATAACCCGTTATGCATTATGATAAAATTTCGTCAATTCGAGTGAATTTAAGCCTTTTTAGGCTTAAAATTAGTATCGAGAATAGGTTTTTTATCAAAAATTACCTGACTTGCCGTCAGGCAGGCTCGAACTGACGAATATATATTTAAAGAGTCAAAGTGCACAACGAGTTACATAAATAGTTTTTACAATAACATCTCAAACCCCTATGTTATGAAAAAAACAATACTTTCATTACTAATAAGTTGTTTTACATTTATTAATTACGCTCAAACAACTATCCATCAAGCAAATTTTGAATCTAACCTAGATGGTTGGACTCAAAGCTCCGCTGATAATTTTGATTGGACTAGGCAATCTGGTGGAACACCATCAAATGGCACAGGTCCAAATGTAGCATCTTCAGGTAGCTGGTATTTGTATGCTGAAATGTCAAGCCCAAGAGCCAATGGAGATATAGCTATAATTACAAGCCCAACAATTGATTTAACTTCTTATACAAGTCCAACATTAACATTTGATTATCACATGTACAGTAGCAGTTCTACTTCTGATGTTGGAACTTTAGATACAGAAATAAACGTTAACGGAGGCGGTTGGAATACCGTAATTTTCACAAAAACCGGAAGCCAAAATTCATCACAAAATAATTGGTTGTCTGCAACTGTTGATTTGACTCCTTATCAAGGAAATACCGTACAAATACGATTTAAAGCTACTAGAGCTAATAGTTGGAGAGGTGATATAGCTTTTGATAATGTTAAAGTAACTGGTTTTATAGCAAATGTTCAAGAAATCAATATTACAGGATTAGGAAATACCATTAATGATGGAGATACAACGCCAAGCTCTACTGATGATACTAATTTCGGTTCGGTAGGTACAGGCTCAACAGTTAACCATACTTTTACAATTACAAACTTAGGAAATGCCACTACTACATTAAATTTAACAGGAACACCAATAGTTGCTATAAGTGGAAATGCTGCTTTTACCGTTTTAACACAACCTTCATCTTCTTCAATAATTGGAGGAAATTCTTTAACATTTGTAGTTAAATACGCACCTACAGTTGTAGGGACGGTTACTGCAAGTATTTCAATAGCAAATAATGATTCAAATGAAAACCCATATAACTTTACTATTCAAGGAACAGGAGTTGCTCCTTTAGCAGCTGGTCCTGGAGGTGTAAAAACAAATTTAAAATTATGGCTTCGCTCAGATTTATTAGACGGAACAACTACTGTTGCAAATAATACAGCAGTAAATACTTGGTACACCCAAGCTAATGGCAGTGATGCTATTAAACCAACCAATACAGGAGCTCCTGTCTATAAAAATAATGCTACAGACAATATCAATTTTAATGCTGTAGTTGATTTTACAAATAATTATAATACAACGCCACAGGTTTATACGGATAATGATAATACTAGGCAATATTTAAGAGGAACTTCAGGTTTTTATTCTCAAGATATGTTTGTGGTTTTAATTCCTGACGTACCAATTACTTCATCAGTAGCTAGTAATGATATTTTTTGTGGAGATTATCAACCTACTACGCAAGAAACGGATGCTACAGGAATTGGTTATGGAGCTTATACGGCAAGGTTTAACGGAGAAGTATTAACCTATGCAATAGGAACTACTTCCGGAACTCCACCAACAGCTACCGGATATGGAGTTACAAATTTAAGTGCTACTGCGGTTTATGATAATGTAGGAATAATTAATGCGAGAAATAATGCAAGCATTTCAAATCAAGAATTATTTTTTAATGCAAATGATCAGGTAAACACAATAAATGAACCATCTTCCTTTATTAATGTATCTAATAGTCAATATTGGATAGGAAGAAGTGAAGGCTGGTCAGGAAGTTTAGATGCAAGAGTAGGAGAAATAATTACCTATGAATCAAGACTATCAGACATTCAAAGAAGTAATGTGCAAAGTTATTTAGCTATAAAATATGGCATTACTTTAGGAGTAAACGGAACCGCCATTAATTACACAAATTCTGATGGAAATAAAATTTGGGATGTAACCGCTAATACTGGGTTTAACTATGACATAGCCGGAATTGGAGAAGATGATGCTTCAAGATTATATCAAAAACAATCTAAAAGTGTAAATTCAAGTAGTTTAGTAGCTATTGGTTTAGGCGAAATAGCAACCACAAATAATGCCAATACAAATAGTTTTAATACCGATAAAGATTTTTTAGTTTGGGGTAATAATAACGCAGCGTTCAATACTTTATCTGAAATAAGTCATAGTATAAATTTAAGCAGTTCAACCACAACTTTTACCCCAGTTTCTAGAAAATGGAAAATTATTGAAAGTCAAAATGACGTTCCTGAAGTAATGGTTTCAATCCCTACAACAAGTTTAACAGGCAATATTCCTTTAGCTGCTAATGAAGAATATACCTTGGTGGTATCAGATAATGCAAGTTTTGGAGCAACTAATATTATTGATGTTATTCCGCTTACCACAAACGGTTCAAATTCTGAAGTTTGGTACGATTTTGATGGAACTAAATATTTTACCTTTGCAAAAGCTACACGAAACGTTGCAAAACGAAGAATAGATTTTTCAACAGGTGAGTTTTTATTAGGCGATAAAAATTTAGAATTAACTTCTAATTTTACAGTTTCAGCGTGGATTAAAAATAATGGAACTGGTGGTACTTTCATCTCTAAAGGAACAGGTTATAATTTTAAAGTAACTGCAGGAAATAATATTCAAGTAGATTGGAATGGAAGTACACAAATAACTTCAACAAATACTATTGATAATAAATGGCATCATATTGCATTAACTTTTTCTGCAGGAACAGCAAGTTTATATTTAGATGGTATTTTAGATAAAACAGTAAATTCGTTGCCAAATCCTAGTAGCAATTCTCAACGGTTTACCATTGGAGCTTTATACACCAATAAATACAGCCTCGCCTCTTTTAACGGAGCCGTTGATGAGGTTAGAATTTGGAATTCGGCATTAACAATTGATGAAATTCATTATATAATGAATCAGGAAATTGAAGGATTTGGAACGAATGTAAATGGGGTAATTATTCCTCAATCTATCACTAAAAATGATATTGGTAGTCGTTTATGGAGCGATTTAAAAGCGTATTATGATATGAATTCGTTTTATGGAACTACGGTAGAAGACAATTCAAACAATAAAAATTGGGCACGTATTAAATATTTAACTAAAGATAAAAAAGTGGTTGAAACACAAACAGCACCACTTCCTTATGAAAGTACCACAAATGGAAATTGGGATACCGCTGCAACATGGTTAAATAACACGGTTCAATATTTACCAAATACAACTATAAATGGCACAAAAGTAGATTGGAATATTGTAGAAACTAACAACAATGTAAATACTACAAGAAATGTTACCGTTTTAGGTTTAAAAAACAATATAAATGAACTTTCAGTAAATGCAGATAATTCTTTAACCATTACCCATTATTTAGTATTAAACGGAGTGATAGATTTAGATGGTGAATCTCAATTAATACAAACAGATGGAAGTGATTTTGATAATGCAAGTACTGGGTATTTAGAACGAGACCAACAAGGAAATGGAAATTTATACAGATATAACGATTGGTCATCGCCAGTAATTAAAACAGGAACTGCTAAAGGAACACCGTTTTCTATAGCTGACGTATTACGAGATGGTACAAATCCAAGTTCTCCAGGACCAATAACTTATGTTTCTGGTTATGATGGTGCTCAAGGGCCACCAATTCAACTAAGCACGTATTGGATGTATAAATATGCAGATGCTCCGGATGGAGATTATAGTTCTTGGCAGCAAATAGGAAGTACAGGAACAATGAAATCGGGTGAAGGATTTTTAATGAAAGGAACAGGAGCTCCAGGTTCTCCAGATCAAAACTACGTTTTTGTAGGGAAGCCAAATAATGGAGATGTTTCTGTAACAGTTTCAGGTACAAATGATTATTTAGTGGGAAACCCATATCCTTCAGCAATAGATTCTAAGCAATTTATTATAGATAACGGTCCAACAGGAACCGCTTCCATAACAGGTACCATTTATTATTGGGAACATTATGGAGGAGATTCTCATAATCTAGCCGATTATCAAGCAGGTTATGCTACATATAGTTTAGCAGGTGGTGTTTTGGCTACTGCTCATCCAAGTGTAAGTTCATCTGGTTCGGCAACAAAAATGCCAGAACAATATTTGCCTGTAAGCCAAGGATTTTTTGTACAAGGAGATGCTAATGGAGGTACCATAATTTTTAAGAATAGTCAACGTGTTTTTGAAACAGAAGCTTCTGGAAATTCAGTATTTATGAAAGCGAATAATAAACAAAAAACAACTGATATAGAAAACAAAACAACCGCAACAGCAGATACTAGACCAAAATATAGAATAGGTTTTGATGCTCCTCAAATTGATCATAGGCAAATTTTATTAACCATTGATGAAAATACAACCGATGCTGTAGATTGGGGCTATGATGCTGAAATTTATCAAATTTTTGATGATGATATGTATTGGACTATTGCTGATAAAAAATATGTTATTCAAGCTACAAACACCGTTTCTGTTGATAAGGAAATACCACTTGGTATAGTTTCGGTAGCGGGTGGAGCTATTACCATAAAAATAGACTCTCTTGAAAATATTACAGATAATTTAAAGGTATATTTAAAAGATAAAGATTTAAACCAACTTTATGATTTATCGGCAGGACCTTACCAAACAACGTTACCACCAGGTGAATATTTAAATAAATATGTAATAACTTTTAAAACAAATAGTACGTTAAGTGTTGATAATGAGAACTTAAAATCAGGTTTATTAGTTTTTATGGATAATAATAGTAAGTCAATTATAATTAAAAACCCAAAATTAAAAATCATAAAAAAAGTAATTTTATATAATATGCTAGGTCAAAAAATAAAAATGTGGAATTCTAATTTGGCTTCTGAAAACATACAGCTAAACACTAATGTTACCCCAGGAGTGTATTTAGTTGAATTACAAACAAATACAGGTAAAACAACTAAAAAAATAGCAATTAACTAAAATTAGCACAAACCATTTATGTAAAAAATTATACCATTTACAAGTAAACATATTCTATTCATTTATTGGGCTTTATAAATGTTTTTATAATTAAAATTAAAATAGTATTATTGCATTACCCAAATTATGAAAATTATGTATTTTAAACCCCAACTCCTAAAGAAAATACTTTTTAGTATCCTTTTTTTTATTGCAATTAATAGCTTTTCACAAGTTACTATTTGGTCTGAAGATTTTACAACTTATGCTAATGGTTCAACCACAGGCGTAGGGAATAAGTGGACTACTACCACTACTTCAGGGATACGCTACTTTGAAGTTCGTAATAATGAATTTGATGCCAGAGACACCAATGCTAGTGAACAAATTTTTGCTACTGAGGTTATAGACATTTCAGCGTATTCAAATATCAATTTAAGTGTTGATGTATTTAGAGTGGGTGGCGTTATGGAGCCATCAGATTATGTGAATGTTTATTATAAACTAGATGGAGGCGGTGAAATTTTATTTACCACTAATGGAGCTAATTCTGACGATTTTCCTTCAAGAACTGCTAGTCAATCGGGTTTAAATGGTAGTACACTTCAAATAATTATAAGAGTAAAAAACGGTACAGGAAATGCAGAAATTTACGGGTTTGATAATATTTTAGTTCAAGGAACCTCAGGAACTGCAGAAATTAACATACAGGGAAATGCAACCGATATACCAGATGGTAATACTGTTATATCTTCAACAGATGATACTTATTTTGGGAATGTTGATATTTCTTCGGGTAATACTGCTCATACTTTTACCATACAAAATATAGGAACAGCTAGTTTATCTCTTACAGGAGCAAACCCTTATGTTGTAATTACAGGTGATGTAACAGAATTTTCTTTAACATCAACTCCAAGTGCTACAATTGGAGCTTCTTCAAGTACCACTTTCAATATCACATTTAACCCAACAAGTTTAGGTTCAAAAACAGCTACTATTTCTATTGCTAATAGCGATTCAAATGAAAACCCTTACACATTTAGTATAAATGGCGTTGGAATTTCAACAACACCAGAAATAAATGTGGTAGGAAATAACACAACCATTGTTGATGGAAATACAACAATTTCCACTACTGATGATACCAACTTTGGAAATGTTAATATTTCTTCTGCTGTACTTGCACACACTTTTACAATCCAAAATTTAGGAGGTATTGATTTAGTGTTAACAAATCCTAGCCCATATATAACCATATCAGGAGCTACTACTGAGTTTACACTTACTGCAAATCCAATAACACCAATAGGATCTACAAGTAGTACTACTTTTACTATTACGTTTAATCCTACAAGTACAGGTACTAAAACGGCTACTATTTCGATAGCAAATAACGATAGTAATGAAAATCCATATACATTTGATATTCAAGGGGTTGGAATTATTCCAACTTATTGTTTTTCAAATGGAGATAGTACAGCAGGTGAATACATAGGAAGAGTTCAATTAAATACGATAGATAATTCATCAGGAGCTGGAACTACAAGTACAGGGTATTCTGATTTTACTGCGATATCAACAAATTTAATCCTAAATACAACACATACGGTTACCGTTACAAAAACTTGGACTTCTTGGTCATATAGTGAAGGTGTTTCTGTTTGGATTGATTGGAATCAAGATGGAGATTTTAGTGATACAGGAGAACAAGTGCTTTCTAGTGCTGCTTCAACAACCTCATCTGTTTTTAACTCATTTACGGTACCATCTTCAGCAACTTTAGGAACTACAAGAATGCGAGTTTCTATGAGTTATGATGCAATTCCTTCTTCTTGTGGTAGTTTTTCTTATGGAGAAGTTGAAGATTATACCATAAATGTAACATCTTCAAGTGTAGTAGAAATAGATGTATTGGGTAATTTAAACTCAATAGCTGATGGAGATACTACACCTATAAATTCAGATGAAACTGATTTTGGAACCGTAAATGCTGGTTCTACTTTAGATCATACCTTTACTATAGATAATTTAGGAAATTCAAGTACTACGTTAAATTTATCGGGTTCTCCAATAGTAGCTATTAGTGGAAATGCTACTTTTACAGTTTTAACGCAACCTTCTTCAACTAGTATTATAGGGGGTAATTCATTAACGTTTGTAGTAAGGTTTGCTCCAACAGTTAATGGTACTGTTACTGCAAATATTTCAATAGCAAATAATGACTCCAATGAAAATCCTTATAATTTTACTATTCAAGGAACAGGTTCTGCACCTTTAACTATTGGTCCTGGAGGAGTAACAAGCGATTTAAAATTATGGTTAAAATCAACAAGTGGTCTAGGATATACTAATGGACAAGCTGTTTCTCTTTGGGCAGATCAAGGAAGAGGTTCAAATGCTACTGTTCATACGGCAGGACAAGAGCCTACCTATAGAGATGATGCAGCATATAATGTTAATTTTAACCCTGTAGTAGATTTTGATAATAGTGCACCTTATTCAAAAGACGTAAGTTTTACATATAATAACACATCAACTCAATTTTTAGAAGGAGTTTCAGGTTATTATACACAAGATGTTTTTATTGTTTTAATCCCAGATGTTACAGTAGATTCAACATTTGGATTTATGGATGTTTTTTGTGGAGATGAATTACCAGGGACAGATCAAACAGACGGTACAGGGACAGGTCTTGGATATTACACTGATAGATTTTCAGGAGAAATAATTAGTTATGCAGTTGGAACAACCAGTAATGGAGATGGCTATGGAGTTGCTGAAATAGGAACAGGAAATACCTATAATAATGTAGGAATTATTAATCCTAGAAATAATACTTTTGGAACTCAACAAGAATTGTATTATAATGCAACAAATATTGAAACTACTCAAAATGATATAGCCGACTTTTCAAATGTAAATAATTCACGTTATTGGATAGGTAGAAGTGAAGGATGGGAAGCTAGTACAGATGCACGTATTGCTGAAATTATTACGTATTCTACAAGAAAAGGAGATGCAAGTTTAACCGATGAACGAAATAAAATTCAATCTTACTTAGCTATTAAATATGGAATCACTCTTGGTTCAAACGGAACAAGTCAGGATTATGTAGATAGTGATGGTACTGTTATTTGGGATCAATCTGTTAACAGTGGTTTTAATTATGATATTGCAGGAATAGGAAGAGACGATGCCTCTGCATTAAATCAAAAACAATCTAAAAGTGTAAATAGTGATTTTGATGGAACAGGTCAAATTAGAGGCTTGGTAACCATGGGTTTAACAGATATTTACAATACAAATAATGAAAATATTAATACAAACTCAACAACTTTAAACGATAAGCAGTTTTTAACTTGGGGAAACAATAATGGGAATTTAAATTTTGCTCCAAATGTTGTAAGCGTTAATTTAAGTGATGGAATAGCTGGGTTATCAACTCCAGTGTCTTTTATTGGAATGTCACGAGTTTGGAAAGTAGTGGAACATGGAGGCGATATACCATCCGTAAAAGTATCTATTCCTATTGCAGCGGTTAGAAACATTTATCCACCAGGTAGTTACTTAATGTTTATTTCATCTTCAGGAACATTTGACCCAACATCTGATTATAGAGTAATGTCAAATAACGGAACAGATATTTCAACGGATTATGACTTTAACGGAACAAAATATATAACATTTGGTTATGCACCAGAATATAGAAAACCTAGATCTATTAATTTTGATGGAGTTCAAGATTTTATTGAAGCAGATAATACTTTAGATTTAAATCCATCATCCTTTACTATATCAGCTTGGATTAAACGAGAAGCAGGATCTACTAATACTACTATTCTTTCAAAAAGAGATGATAATCCTTTTACTACAGGTTATGATTTTAAAATAAATGCTTCAAATAAATTTGAAGTAGTATGGAAAAATGGGACTACCAATACCATTACTTCCAATACTACAATTCCTCAAGATGAATGGCATCAAGTGGCAATAACATATACTAATGGAACTGCAAAATTATATATTGATGGAGTTTTAGATATAACGGATAACTCATTAAGTAATCCTACAAACAATTCGCAAACATTTTTAATAGCGGCATCAGATAAAAGTGCTCCAACCGCATTTTTTAATGGAAACATTGACGAAATAAGGGTATGGAATACCGAATTAACTATAGATCAACTTCATTATATTATGAATCAGGAAATTGAAGATATTTCTAATTTTACAGATGGAAGTATTATCCCTGAAACGGTAACTAAAAATGAAGTTTCAACAATTCCTTGGTCAGATTTAGAAGTATATTACCCAATGTCTGGATATGCTTACACCAATATAAACGATGATTCTGGTAATTACCATTCAGGAGCTATAAGAAATTTAGATACTGTAGATTGGCAAACCGCTCCGCTTCCATATCAAAGTACTATTGATGGAAATTGGGACACGCCTGCTACTTGGTTAAACAATACTGTTCAAACACTACCTAATACTACTTCAATTGTGAATGGATCTGAAATAACGTGGAATATAGTAGAAACCAATAACCATGTAAATACAACAAGAGATGTAACCGTTTTAGGTTTAAAAGTAAATACCAATGAATTATCTGTAAATGCTGATAACTCTCTAGTTGTTTCTCATTATTTGTTAATTAATGGGGTTGTTGATTTAGATGGAGAATCACAATTAATACAAACTACAGGAAGTGATTTTGATGCTGCAAGTACAGGTTATTTAGAACGAGACCAACAAGGAGAAGGTAATCTATATCGTTATAATGATTGGTCATCACCTGTTTATTCTGGCAATGATGGTAAAAATTACGCTACGGTTTTTGATGTTTTAAGAGATGGAACAAATCCAAATTCTCCAGGGCCAATAACGTATGTTTCTGGTTATAATGGTTCTTTATCTCCTTTAACACTTAGCACCTATTGGATGTATAAATATGCTAATTTACCAGATGACTCCTACAGTTCTTGGGATCATATTGGAAATACAGGAGCTATTTATGCAGGAGAAGGATTTTTAATGAAAGGTACTGGAGCTCCAGGTTCTCCAGATCAAAACTATGTATTTGAAGGTAAACCAAATAATGGAACTATTAATTTAACAATAGCTGCTGGAAATGATTATTTGGTGGGTAATCCTTACCCGTCAGCAATAGATGCTTATCAATTTATTGATGACAATCCTGATATAACAGGTCCTCTTTATTTTTGGGAACATTATGGCGGTGATACGCATAATTTAGCAGGATATCAAGCAGGTTATGCAACCTTAACAAAATCAGGAGGTGTATTAGCGGCAGCTCATCCAAGTGTGAGCAATTTAGGTTCAGCAACAAAAACACCAGGACGATATGTTCCAGTTAGTCAGGGCTTTTTTGTATATTCAAGTACAGGAGGAACTATTCATTTTAATAATGGTCAACGTATTTTTGTTAAAGAAGCTGTAGGAACTTCTGTATTTATGAAAACGGCTAAAGGAAAAGGAAGTAAAACAACAAAAACTAAAACACCAGAAATAGATACCAGGTCTAAATTTAGAATAGGATTTAACGCTCCAAAAATTGATCATAGACAATTATTGCTAACCATTGATAAAAATACAACAGATGCGGTAGATTGGGGATATGATGGAGAAATTTATGAAATTTTTGGAGATGATATGTATTGGCTGATTGGAGATAAAAAATATGTAATTCAAGCAACGAATATTATTAGTAAAGAAAAAGAAATTCCTTTAGGTATTCAACTTTCAGAAAGTGGAAAAATAACTATTAAAATAGATGCTTTAGAAAATGTAGATGAAAATACAAAATTATACATTAAAGATAAGTTAACAGGTGAAACTTACGATATTACAAACCAACCTTTTGAAACGAATTTAGAAGCGGGTAATTATGCAGATAGATTTGTATTGGCATTTCAGCCAAAGTTATTATCTATTGATGAAGTTACTTTAAATAAAGGTGTTAAAATTTACATGAACAATAGCTCTTCTGAATTAAATATTGAAAAAATAGCAGATATAAATATTCAATCTATTATCCTTTATAATTATTTAGGTCAAGTTGTTAACTCTTGGAAATCAGATATTAATAATAGATATATGTACTTACCTGTAAATACCTCAACGGGTGTATATATAGTTCAGTTAAACACCTTAAAAGGCACTATTACTAAAAAAATAATTATTGAGTAAAAAATTAAACACTTTGTTAATCCCAAAAAAATGAAACGAAAATTACTATTTATTACTTTGTTGTGTAGCACGTTTTTTATAAACGCTCAAACCAATAAAGAATTAGCTGATAAATATTTAAAAGAAAGACAAGAACTTGCGTTTACATTTACAGCTAATAATTTAAAAGAAGTACAAGAACTTTCTAAAATACTTTCTTTTGATCACGGACAAAATAGAAACAATCCTTTAACCATTAAGGCAATTACAAATCCGAAAGGATTTAAAAAGTTTTTAGCATTTAATTTACCTTTTACCGTTAACAAAAAACTAAATGAACCTAAAAAAGTTGAAATGTATAATCCAAAACTTCATAATAAAGGAGTTTCAGGGAAAAATGCAACTTATGTTTTAACATTTCCACTATCCACCTATCCAACCTATCAACAATATGCCAATCAAATGGCTGCTTTTGCAGCAGATCACCCTGCAATTGTGCAATTGGTTGATATAGGAGGAACTTCAGGCACTTCTACAGTAGATCCAAGATTATTATTTATCAAGTTATCTGATAATGTAACTACAAGAGAGCAAGAACCTAGAGTAATGTACACGTCCTCAATGCATGGTGATGAAATTGCTGGATATCCAGGAATGTTAAATTTGATAAATTATTTTATTACTGCTTATGAAAATGTGAGTGATCCCGACCATACAAGAGTTAAAAATTTATTAGATAATAGTGAAGTTTGGATTAATCCTATGGCAAATCCAGATGCTACTTTTTATGGTTCATCAACCTATACTTCAGTAAGTGGATCACGTAGAGAAAATGCTAATAATATTGACTTAAATAGAAATTATCCTGACCCTACTGGGAATTTACATCCTGATGGAGAAGTATATCAAACAGAAACATTAAATTTTATGGCACTGGCAGATAATACTCATTTTGTACTTTCCGCAAATTTTCATGGTGGTTCTGAAGTAGTAAACTATCCTTGGGATTACACATATACACGCCATGCTGATGACGCTTGGTGGCAATTTGTGAGTAAAGAATATGCAGATCATGTTCAAGCAGATGCCCCAACTTTTGGAAAAAGTGGTTATTTCACTAATGTAAATAGTGTTGGGTACATAAATGGAGCAGATTGGTATGTGATAGCTGGTGGAAGACAAGATTATATGAATTATTATAAACATGCTAAAGAAGTAACAGTAGAATTGTCAATTACTAAAACGCCACCTACTACTAATACATCAAGCACAGATGAAATTATTGATCTTTGGAATTACAATAAAAATGCATACATTGATTATTTGATTGAAGGAACTTATGGATTTAGAGGTTTAGTTAAAGATGCAGTTACAGGAAATCCTATTAAAGCAAAAATAACGTTAGTTGGGCATGATAATATGGGTTCTTGGGTGGAAACAGAACTACCTTTAGGAGATTATTACAGACCAATTAATGCAGGTACATACGATATTTTATATGAAGCAGATTGCTATCAATCTTATACGTTAACAAATCAAACTATAGCAGATGGGCAAACTATTGTTTTAACGGATATATTATTAAATCCATCTTCTGCAGTTGTACCAGCTAATTTAATAGCCTCTAGTATTACAACTACTACAGCAACAATTGGGTGGGATAATACAAATGTATTAACTTATGATATCCAATATAGAGAATCTGGTTCTTCAACTTGGACAACCGTATCCTCAGCTACCAATTCATATAATTTAACAGGATTAACAGCAAGTACAACATATGAATTTCAAGTACGTGGAGTTTGTTCTACAGCATCAAATTATAGTAGTATAGCAACATTTACTACATATAGTATTGGACAATGTACAGGAAGCTATATTACGACTTTTCCATATACAGAAAGTTTTGAAGGTGGAGCCACAGGTCTTTGGATTCAAGGCTCAGGTGACGATATAGATTGGACAAATAACACAGGTCAAACACCTTCTTCAGGAACAGGACCTTCAGCAGCATTTGACGGAACTGATTATTTATACACAGAAGCATCAGCAAATGGTACTGGATTTCCAAATAAAATAGCTTATCTAATTAGTCCTTGTTTTGAATTAGCCGGATATAAAAATTCTCAATTTTCATTTTACTATCATATGTATGGGGCTAGTATGGGTACCTTGTCGGTTGAAGTAAGTATTGATAACTGGGCAACATATACAAGTTTGTTCAGTATTTCGGGACCACAGCAAACAAGTAATTCTGATGCATGGAAAATTCAAATTGTAGATTTGACGGCATATGATGGTCAAACTATTAAATTAAGATTTAAAGGGTTGACAGGAAGTGATTATACTAGCGATATAGCCATAGATAATATTAATTTAACGGCGGATGTAGCAGCTTTATCAGCTCCACCAGTTGCTTCATGTAAAAATATTACAGTGCAATTAGACGTAACTGGTTCTGTTACAATTACTCCAAATCAAATAGATAATGGCTCAACTGATGATGTTGCAATTACAAATTATAGTATTGATAAAAGCACATTTAGTTGTTCAGATATTGGCACTCCGCAATCGGTTATTTTAACCGTTACAGACGGCGATGGGCAAACTGATTTCTGTACATCTACAGTTACCGTTGAAGATAAAATTATACCAGTAATTACATTAACAGGAGCTAATCCACAAATTATTGAAGTGGGAACAGCATATTCTGAACTTGGAGTCTCAGTTACAGATAATTGCAGTACAGGCTTAACAGCAACTATTGATGCCGCTGCAGTAAACACAAGTGTAGTGAATAGCTATACGGTAACTTATAATGTAAGTGATTCAAATGGTAATGCGGCTACAGAAGTCACCAGAACGGTAAACGTAGTAGACACGACCGCACCAGTAATCAGTTTACTAGGCACGACTCCAATCACGGTAGAAGTGGGCAGTAGTTATGCAGATGCAGGAGCCACGGCAACAGACAATTATGATGGAGATGTAACCAGTAGTATTACCACGGTAAATCCAGTAAACACAAGTGTAGTGAATAGCTATACGGTAACTTATAATGTAAGTGATTCAAATGGTAATGCGGCTACAGAAGTCACCAGAACGGTCAATGTAGTAGACACGACCGCACCAGTAATCAGTTTACTAGGCACGACTCCAATCACGGTAGAAGTGGGCAGTAGTTATGCAGATGCAGGAGCCACGGCAACAGACAATTATGATGGAGATCTTAGCAGTAGCCTAACAACGGTAAATCCAGTAAACACAAGTGTAGTGAATAGCTATACGGTAACTTATAATGTAAGTGATTCGAATGGTAATGCGGCTACAGAAGTCATCAGAACGGTAAACGTAGTAGACACGACCGCACCAGTAATCAGTTTACTAGGCACGACTCCAATCACGGTAGAAGTGGGCAGTAGTTATGCAGATGCAGGAGCCACGGCGAGTGACAATTACGATGGGGATCTTAGCAGTAGCCTAACGATGGTAAATCCAGTAAACACAAGTGTAGTGAATAGCTATACGGTAACTTATAATGTAAGTGATTCTAATGGTAATGTGGCTACAGAAGTCACCAGAACGGTAAACGTAGTAGACACGACCGCACCAGTAATCAGTTTACTAGGCACGACTCCAATCACGGTAGAAGTGGGTAGTAGTTATGTAGATGCAGGAGCCACGGCGAGTGACAATTACGATGGGGATCTTAGCAGTAGCCTAACAACGGTAAATCCAGTAAACACAAGTGTAGTGAATAGCTATACGGTAACTTATAATGTAAGTGATTCGAATGGTAATGCGGCTACAGAAGTCATCAGAACGGTCAATGTAGTTTCTACTTTAGGAGAAGAAGAGTTTGAATTAAGTAAATTCAAAATTTATCCAAATCCTTCACGAATTCATCAAATAACCATTCAAGTTCCAAATGGTGTTTTTGAATATAGAATTAAAATTTCTAATTTATTAGGTCAACGTGTTTATTATAAAAATATTAAAGTTGGTAGTAATATTAAAACAGTAATTAAGACAGATACTTTTAGATCTGGAGTTTATTTTGTTCAAATTAATTCTGGTAATGATAAATTTGTCAAGAAATTAGTTATTGAGTAATAAAAAAGGCTTCAAGATTGAAGCCTTTTTTATTTTAGATGTTTTAACAGATATTATTTAAAAGCAGGAATACCTGTAATATCAAATCCAGTAATTAACAAATGAATGTCGTGTGTGCCTTCATAGGTAACAACACTTTCTAAATTCATCATATGTCGCATTATAGAATATTCGCCTGTAATTCCCATTGCTCCTAATATTTGGCGAGCTTCTCGTGCAATTTTTAAAGCCATTTCAACATTATTCCTTTTAGCCATTGAAATTTGTGCTGCAGTTGCTCTTCCTTCATTTCTAAGAGTTCCTAAACGCCAAGTAAGTAATTGAGCTTTAGTGATTTCAGTAATCATTTCAGCTAATTTTTTTTGTTGTAATTGAAAGCTAGCAATAGGTTTTCCAAACTGAATACGTTCTTTTGAATATCTCAAAGCAGTATCATAACAATCCATTGCTGCACCAATAGCACCCCAGGCAATTCCATAACGAGCAGAATCTAAACATCCAAGAGGAGCTCCTAATCCATCTTTATTGGGTAATAAATTTTCTTTAGGAACTTTTACATTATCAAAAATTAATTCTCCAGTTGCAGAAGCTCTTAAACTCCATTTATTATGAGTTTCAGGAGTTGAAAAACCTTCCATACCACGTTCAACAATAATTCCTTTAATTCTCCCTTCTTCATTTTTAGCCCAAACCACAGCAATATCAGCAAAAGGTGCATTTGAAATCCACATTTTTGCTCCGTTTAGCAAATAATAATCACCCATATCTTTAATATTGGTAACCATACCGCCTGGGTTTGAACCAAAATCAGGTTCCGTTAAACCAAAACAGCCTAAATATTCTCCGTTTGCTAATTTTGGTAAATATTTTTTACGTTGTTCTTCGTTACCATATTTCCAAATAGGATACATAACTAAAGATGATTGAACAGATGCTGTAGAACGAACGCCTGAATCTCCACGTTCAATTTCTTGCATTATTAATCCGTAGCTCATTTGATCTAAGCCTGCACCTCCATATTCTTCAGGAATATAAGGACCAAAAGCCCCAATAGAAGCCAATCCTTTAACAATAGATATTGGAAATTTAGCATCTTGAGCCGCTTGTTCAATAATTGGAGAAACTTCTCTTTTTACCCATTCTCGTGCTGCATCACGTACTAATTTATGTTCTTCTGTCAACAGTTCATCTAATTGATAATAATCTGGTGCTTCAAATAAATCTTGTGCCATAAGTTGTATATTTTTTAAGGTTTACAAATTTAGTAAATTAAAGTCCTTTTAATATTAAAATTTAAAATCTTTTATTCCTTACTTTTGTACTAATGAGGAGTATTTTAGGAAAAGAAGAAAAGTTAAAACACCGTAAATTAATTGAACAACTTTTTAAGGAAGGTTTACGTATTAATTCTAATGGAATTCAATTGGTTTATTTAAAAATTCAGCATAAAGGAACATTTCCAATTAAGGTTGGATTTTCTGTTCCTAAACGCATTATGAAATTGGCGGTAGATAGAAATAGATTAAAGCGAAGAATGCGTGAGGTATATCGAAAAAACAAACATCTTTTTTATAAAAATATATCAGAACAATATATATTTATGTTTATTTATACCGCTAAAGATGAGTTAAAGTATCTTGAAATTGAAGAATTAATATTAAATCTTCAATTAAAATTCATCAATAAAATTGAAGAAAATGAAAAAAAAATTTAAGAAAATAGGAATTGGGGTTGTAATTATAATTTCACTTTTTGTTAGTGTTGGTTATCAATCTAATTTTTTTGAGATTGCCAAACAAATAGATATTTACACTACGCTTTTTAAAGAATTAAACATGCATTATGTAGATGAGGTAAATCCTGCAAAATTAACTAATAATGCTATTGATAATATGCTTAAAAATTTAGATCCTTATACGCGTTATTATGATGAGCAAGGTGTTGAAGATGCCAGAATTAATGCGATGGGAGAATTTGGAGGTATTGGCGTGGGAGCAACATATAAAAATAAAACCATTATTATTAAAAATATTATTAAAAATTCTCCAGCTCAAAAAGCTAATCTTAAATTAGGTGATAAAATATTGAAAATCAATAATATGCAAGTAAAAGATTTTGATAAAGAAGGAGTACTTAGCTTATTAAATGGTTTACCAAACACTGAAATAAAGCTTCAAATTGAACGTCAAAATAAAACTTTTGATATTTCATTAACTCGTGAAAAAATAACTATAAATCCTGTTCCGTATTACACTATGGTAACTAAAACTATCGGTTATATTTCTTTTACAAAATTTAATCAAAAAGCAGCTTCAGAAGTAAAAAAAGCCATGCTTGATTTAAAAGATCAAGGCATGCAACAATTAATTTTAGATGTTAGAAATAATCCAGGAGGTTTGTTAAATGAAGCCGTAAAAATCTCTAATTTTTTTATTCCTAAAGATAAAATTGTAGTTACTACCAAGGCAAAAACAGTTAAGTGGAGTGAAACCTTTAAAACAAATAGAGAACCAATAGACATTAAAATTCCATTAGTAATTTTAGTGAATAATCACTCAGCTTCAGCATCTGAAATAGTTGCAGGATCGTTGCAAGATTATGATAGAGCTGTTATTATTGGCACTCGATCTTTTGGAAAAGGGCTTGTGCAACGCTATAGAAAATTGCCTTATGGAACACAAATGAAATTAACCATTGCAAAATATTACACGCCAAGCGGACGTTGCATTCAGGAATTAGATTATACCAATAGAGATGATAAAGGAAATGTCCCTAAGTTTTCTGATGCAGGAAGGTTAACCTTTAAAACAGAACATAATAGAACTGTTTTTGGCGGTGGCGGAATTCAACCAGATGTTACATTAGATAAAGCAAAATTGACAAAAACCACAAAACTTCTTTTTAATTCAGAAGCTTTTTTTAATTATGTTACACAATATTTTTACCATCATAAATCTATTAAAAAACCAAAACAATTTAAGTTGAATACTACTGATTTTCAAAATTTGATTTCCTTTTTAAAAACGCATCAAAAAGAATTTAAATCTGAAACAGAAAAAATCTTATTAAAAGTAAAAAAACAAGTAAAAAAAGATAATTTAAATATTAATTTATCAAAAAGTTACAATCAAGTTTTAACTACTATTTACAACGGAAAAATTAAGGAGTTAACCAAAGATAAAATGGCAATTATTGAAAAATTAGAAGAAGAAATTATACAACGATATTATTATAATGAAGGTGTTTTTGAGCACAAAACAAAATACGATATCACTATTGCAAAAGCAGTTTCCGTTTTAAACAACCCTAAACAATATCAAAAAATATTAGAATAAACAGTAATAAACAATAAATGAAGATATTGTATCTTTGAAAATTAAAATAAGCATATGCAAAATATAAAAATAAAAGGAAGAACACGAGCTCAAGAATCATCTAACGCCATTGAGCGTTTATATATTTCAATGCGTCACTTATTTAGCAGAGGGTTTTACAAACCTGTTGGCGTTTCAGGGGAAGCCTTGCGTGAAGCACTTTTGTTATTGCGACCAGAAATTTATGGTTCAATTGCCGAAGAAAAAGTAGAATTAAATGGCTTGTTATATGTTATTGAAAGATTACCTCAAGGTATTGAAGAATGCCGATTTATTAATTTAACCGCAGATGAAGGCTATTCAAATTCTCATTTTAAACCTATAATTCCAGAAAAAAGAAGAAGAATTTGTTTTCGAATTGATAAAGATCAAATGAATATTGAGGTAACTCGTGGAAGATCAGAAATATATGATATTTTAACACATCTTACTTTTTTGCTAATTGAATCTTATAAAATTGCGAATAAAGTACTTATAAATGGTGAAGAAGAAGAAGTTATTAGAGAATGGCTAAAGCTAGAAGAAATTGTACTTTATAATAAAAAATTATCTCATGATGAACGAGATATAATGTTAGCATATTTAGCAACTATTTTAGGAAGGTCTTTTAGTGAAGTTCAGGAAACCCATACCAGTTTAAGTGAAAAAAATAATCCTGATCGGTTTTTTCAAATTATTTATTGGTTAGGCTATGTAGCCATTAACGAAAAAACTAAAAATTTAAAAAGAACTATAACTTTTAGCCCAGTACTTAGAGAACGAATTGGTCATCATATTTATGGTGAAATTTGGGCTAATAACATTAAACAAGAACTTGAGAAACAAAATTTATTAAAACGTCCAATTCATATTATTAGTGCAAATATGCATAGCGTAATGAATTCTATTTATGCACCAATAGTATTGCCAAATCTTGTAGATAAAAATAATAATATTGCCATTTTTGAAACCTTAAGTCACAATGAAAATGAAAATTTGCGAAAACAAGTTAAAGAATATGCTTCAAAAAATGGACTCACCTATATAAAAGATACTTCAGGAACTAACATCAATGTTCAAATTATTGATACTGAAAAAATTACCATTTCTAAAACTCAGTTTGAATTTGAAAATGTATTAGAAAATGAAGATAAACCTGTAGTAATTGTTATGGATTATGCTTTTGGTGAACAAGCTTATGAAACTATGGATGAGCTTTTAAAACCTTACGTTTGTGATAAAAACAAAAAGCATCATTTAAATGTGAAATCCATTTCAATAATGGGAAAAGCAGGTATTTTAGATGGAGATAAAGGAGATATTATGATTCCTACTTCACATATTTTTGAAGGTACCGCCGACAATTATCCATTTAAAAATCGACTTAAAAAAAGAATGTTTGATGGCTGTGGAGTTAAAGTTTATTCAGGTTCTATGATTACGGTTTTAGGAACATCACTTCAAAATAAAGATATTTTAAACTTTTTTCATAATTCTACTTGGAAAGTAATAGGTTTAGAAATGGAAGGTGTGCATTATCAAAAAGCGATACAAGCAGCATCAAAAATTAGAGGAAATATTTCAAGTAAAGTAAAAGTACGATATGCGTATTATGCATCTGATAATCCATTAAAAACGGGGAGTACATTAGCTTCAGGAGGTTTAGGAACTACAGGAGTTTTGCCAACTTATGTGATTACTGAAAAAATATTAGAACAAATTTTTTAAATAAAATAGCAATTATTTTAAAATAGTTTTATGCTTGGTAAACGTATTTTTGATATCTTATTTTCTATATTAGTTTGTGTTTTTGTGTTAAGTTGGTTAATTCCCTTAATTGCTATCATAAATTTTTTAGAATCTGGCGAAAAAACATTTTTCACCCAAGAACGAGTTGGACAATTTGGAAAGCCTTTTACTATTTATAAATTTAAAAGTATGAAAGGAATTCCTCCAACAAACGATCCGCTTTTATCTCTGGAAGAACAACATAGAATTACTAAATTCGGTAAATTTATGCGAACTTATAGAATTGATGAATTTCCACAGTTTATAAACGTGTTTTTAGGTGAAATGAGCATTGTTGGACCAAGACCAGAACGGCAACAATTTTTAGATAAAGTAATTGCAAAAATGCCAAAGTACAAGCAAATGCAACAGCTAAAACCAGGAATTACATCATTAGGACAGGTAAAATACGGCTATGCAGATAATTTATCGCAAATGTTAAAAAGAGCGAGGTACGATTTAATTTATTTAGATAATTTAAACTATTGGACCGATTTAAAAGTTATTTTTGCTACTATAAAAGTAGTTTTTAAAGGAACAGGAAAATAAATAATTTACTAAAAATATGAATGTTTTAATTTTAGGATCAGGAGGGAGAGAACATGCAATTGCTTGGAAATTAAATCAAAGTAATTTATTGAATAAATTATTTATAGCACCAGGTAATGCAGGAACTGCTGAGGTTGGGAGAAATTTAAATATTCAACCCACAGACTTTAATGAAGTAAAACAAGCAGTAATCAGTAATAATATTTCACTAGTTATTGTTGGGCCAGAAGATCCTTTGGTTTTAGGAATTCATGATTATTTTTTGGCAGATGAAATGTTGAAGGATGTAATGGTAATTGGTCCACAGAAAAAAGCAGCTCAATTAGAAGGAAGTAAAGAATTTGCTAAAAAATTTATGATTAAACATCAAATTCCTACTGCAAAATACAAAAGTTTTACTGCGGATAGTTTAGCAGAAGGATATACTTTTTTAGAATCTTTAAATGCTCCTTATGTGCTTAAAGCAGATGGTTTGGCAGCAGGTAAAGGCGTACTTATTTTAAAAATTTTACAAGAAGCTAAAAATGAATTAAAAGAAATGCTATCCAATCAAAAATTTGGTAAAGCAAGTGCTAAAGTAGTTATTGAAGAATTTTTAGACGGAATTGAACTAAGCTGTTTTGTGCTTACGGATGGAATCAATTATGTGAATTTGCCAAATGCCAAAGATTATAAAAGAATTGGTGAAGGCGATACCGGTTTAAATACTGGAGGAATGGGAGCTATTTCTCCTGTGCCATTTGCATCAAAAGAATTTTTAGAAAAAGTTGAAAAGCAAGTAATTATTCCTACTATTGAAGGGTTGAAAAAAGATGAAATTCCGTATCAAGGATTTATCTTTTTCGGATTGATTATGGTGAATAATGAGCCTAAAGTTATTGAATACAATTGCAGAATGGGCGATCCTGAAACCGAAGTTGTAATTCCAAGAATTAAAAGTGATTTATTAGAATTATTTATTGCCACAGGAGAACATAAATTAAATACTAAAAAAATAGAATTTTATAAAGAAAGTGCAGCTACGGTAATGCTAGTTTCTGGAGGTTATCCTGAAGCTTATGAAAAAGGGAAAATTATTAAAGGAATTGATGCCATTGAAAATTCAATTGTTTTTCAAGCAGGAACAGCTAATAAGAATGATAAAATTATAACCAATGGAGGACGAGTTTTAGCAGTTACTTCTTATGGTGAAAATTTTAAAGATGCCTTAAAAAAATCGTATCAAAATGTAGAAAAAATTAGTTTTGAAAAAATGAACTTTAGAAAAGATATTGGTTTTGACTTGTAAAAAAAAATTCTTGTCGCTCCGTTAAATTGGGGATTAGGACACGCAACTCGCTGTATTCCAATAATTAACGCTTTAATTAAAGCGAATTATACTCCTGTCATTGCAAGTGACGGTATTGCTTTAGAATTCCTAAAAAGAGAATTTCCTAACCTTCAATTTTTTAAATTACCAAGTTATAACATTAATTACGCTAAAAAGGCAACCCTTTTTAAATTTCATTTGCTATTAAAAACTCCTTCAATAATTAAAGCGATTATAAAAGAAAAAAAATTAGTTGCAGACTTAATTGAAAAAGAAACCATTTCAGGTGTTATTTCGGATAACAGATTTGGAGTATATTCAAAAAAAATTCCTTCAGTATTTATAACGCATCAATTAAAAGTTTTATCAGGAAATACAACTTGGATTACTTCTAAAATTCATCAATATATTATTAAAAAATTTGATGAATGTTGGATTCCAGATGTTGCTTCAGATTTTAGTTTATCGGGTAAATTATCAGCTGTAAAACTCAAAAATATTAAGATAAAACACATTGGGATTTTAAGCAGATTTAAACCTCAAACGAGCTCAAAAAAACACGATATATTAGTATTGTTATCAGGAGTTGAACCTCAAAGAACGCTATTTGAAAATAAAATACTAAAAGAGCTTTCAAATTTTAAAGGAAACGTAGTTTTGGTTAGAGGTGTAATGGATAATTCAGAAATTAAAACTCCAGCTAATTTTAAAGTGATAAACTATTTGTTAGGAACAGATCTTGAAAAAATAATAATAGCGAGTAAATTAATTATTGCACGTTCAGGATATTCAACTATTATGGATTTGGCGGTGTTAAATGCAAATGTTTTGTTTGTGCCAACCCTAGGACAATTTGAGCAAGAATATTTGGCAGCATATTTATTTAGAAAACGTCATATTCCTTTTTTTAAGCAACATAAAATAAAATTTTCTGATATAAAAAATTTGAATGATATAGGAAAATTTGGAAATTATTCCACGATTTTTCCTTTAGAATATTTCAGCTTTTTCGAGCGTAAATGAAAATTCTGACCCTTTTTTGTAATTACTTTTTACAAAAATTGATTCGTTATGAGCTTCAACAATGTGTTTAACAATAGCCAATCCTAAACCAGAACCACCTTGTTCGCGAGAGCGACTTTTATCTACTCTATAAAAACGTTCAAACAACCTCGCTTGATCTTCTTTTTTAATACCTTCTCCGTCATCAGCAATTTTAATTAACACTTTATTTTGTTGGTATGGTGATACGGATACAATGGTTGTTCCTCCAGACTTTCCATATTTAATAGAGTTTACAAGTAAGTTAGTTAAAACTTGCTCTATACGCTCTATATCACCAATAACCATAACAGGAAATTCATAAATTTTATCAAAAAGCATTGAAATATCACGTTTTTTTGCTTTCATTTCAAGCAGTTCAAAAACTCCCTGAATTAGTGCAATACTATTAAAAGGTTGTTTGTTTAACGTTAAATCTGATGATTCTAGTTTTGAAATTAAATCTAAATCTTTTACAATAGCAATTAATCGTTCAACACCTTTATTGGCTCGTTGCACGTATTTTTCTCTAATTAATTTATCGTTTAAAGCACCATCTGCAAGGGTTAATAAATAACCTTGAACGGTAAAGAGCGGAGTTTTAAGTTCATGAGAAACATTTCCTAAAAATTCTTTTCTATAATTTTCTCTAAGATTTAAACTTTGAATTTGAGCTTGTTTGTTTTTAGCAAATTTTTCAACATCTCTTGAAAGCGAATCCATATCAGAAGTAATAGAAGTTTTATTTAAATCGGAAGCATCTAAAATAGAAACATCATTGTATATTTTTTTAATACGCTGATAAATAAACTTTTCTATTCTATATTGAATTATTAAAAATGATAAAAAAAAGAAAATAATAAAAAATACACCTATTGATTTTAATGTTAAAGGAGTTTTTAAAAAATAAAAATCAATAATAAAAAACAATAATGCAGAGAAAAATGCCAGATATATGGATGATTTAAATGCAAAAGCGTATGTTTTTTTAATCTTCATTAATTATAAATTTATAACCAACACCTTTTACGGTTTTAAAGTTGTTGTCGCCAATTTTTTCTCGTAGTTTTCTAATGTGCACATCAATAGTTCTGCCACCAACAACCACTTCATTTCCCCAAACCTTATCTAAAATATCATCGCGTTTAAAAACTTTACCAGGTTTTGAAGCTAAAAGTGAAAATAATTCAAATTCTTTTTTAGGTAACGAAAGTTTGGTTCCATCTTTTATAACCACATATTCTTCTCGATCAATAACAATATTTCCAATTTTAATTTTTTCATCAGTTTCTATTGTTTTTTCAATTTTAATACGCCTAAGTAACGCTTTAATTTTACTAACTAATACTTTTGGTTTTATAGGTTTGGTAATATAATCGTCAGCACCAACGTTATAACCGGCTACTTGAGAATAATCTTCACCACGAGCAGTAAAAAAGGTGATTAAAACATGTTCCAAACCTTTAGTATGTCTAATTTTTTCACAGGCTTCAATGCCATCCATTTTAGGCATCATAATATCTAAAATAATTAAATGCGGAATTATTTTTTTAGCAACTTTAACCGCTTCAGCTCCATTTTTAGTAGTAAATATTTGGTAACCTTCATTTTTTAAATTGTAGCCTACAATTTCTAAAATATCTGGTTCATCATCAACTAATAATATTTTAATATCAGAATTTTTCATATACGTATTATATTGTATCTGTTGTGCATTATGATAAAATTTCGTCAATTTGAGTAAATTTTAGCCTTTTTAGGCTTAAAATTAGTATCGAGAATAGCTTTTTTATTTAAAAATAGATGTTCTCGATACCATTTTTTATCAAAAATTACTCGAACTAACGTAACAGTAAATTTAAAAACTCAAAATGAACAATAAATTATACTGTTTTCAAAAGTAATCAATAATTGTTAAAACATGGTTTTATAATTATTTCTTGGTGATAAAATAACAATTACATAACCTTAGCCTTACAGTTTGTTAAAGTTTAACTACCACTTGTTAAATTAATGCAATAATTTTATAATTATAACGTTAATAGCTATTTTTTGTAGTTTTTATTTGATAATTTTGATAATAATTATTTTAAAAACTTTAAAACTAAAAACTATGAAACAACTTTACATTTTATTGATTACTTTTTTTATAACCGCTATTAGCTTTGGGCAAGTGAATGTAGGAGATATAATAATTACAGAAATTATGCAGAATCCAAGTGCTGTATCGGATGCTAATGGTGAATATTTTGAAGTGTATAACACTACTGCTTCTTCAATTGATATGAATGGATGGACTATTAAAGATTTAGGAACGGATTCTCATATAATTTCATCATCAGTAGTGGTTCCAGCAAATGGGTATGCTGTTTTTGCAAAAAATGGAGACACTGCAGTTAATGGAGGGTTTACGTCAAATTATACCTACTCAGGAATTACTTTAGGGAATAGTTCTGATGAATTATTACTAGTGGACGCAATAGGAACAACTATTGATGAAGTTGATTGGGATAATGGAGCAACTTTTCCTGACCCAAATGGAGCTAGTATGGAGTTGTCAACAAATAAATATAATTCAGTTGATAATGATACAGGATCAAATTGGTCAGCTGCCGTTACTGTATTTGGTTCTGGAGACAAAGGAACACCTGGAACTATAAATGATTTTACTTTAGGTATTGTAAAAAACCAAATAGCAGGTTTTGCAATGTATCCAAACCCAGTGAGCAACGGTAAATTTGTAATTACTACTAATAACGGAGCTAATAAACAAGTAGAAATTTACTCTATGATTGGCAAACAAGTATATAGTAAAACGGTTAAAGCTAATGAAACTATTGATGTTTCTAATTTAAACCAAGGAATTTATGTACTTCGTGTTAAAGAAGATAATAAAATTGCCACACGAAAATTAATTGTAAACTAGTTAATATTTATCACTCGTTTTACATTTTTAATAAAATTTCGTCAATACGAGTGGTTTTATTAAGAATGGAATTCTTAGTAAAATTGTATCGAGAACTTATGTAAAAAGACTTCTCGGTACAATTTTCTATCGAAAATCACTCGAAGTGACGTACTTAATATATTCATTATCAAAATATTACTAAACATTACAATAATATTTTTTTCGTCAATTCGAGTGAATTTTAGCCTTTTTAGGCTTAAAATTAGTATCGAGAACGGCTATTTTTAACTAAAAAACCCATTCTTGATACAATTTTTTATCAAAAATCACTCGAACAGATGTAACAACCTGAGTTCGACCTAAGGATTTACTTTAAATAACTGAAAATCAAAATGTCATTGCGAAAATTAAAAATGTAGTGCCATAATTTGAAGTAATCTTTTCATAAAAATGAGATTGCTTCCTCATTTCGCTTTGCTTCATTCATCGCAATGACGTAGCTTGTTGATTTTCAACCCAGTATTTATTTTCTTACATCGAACTCAGGTTAACAGTAAGTTTAAAGAGTTAAAGTGCACAACGAGTATTTATACTATAAAATAGGCTATCCATAAAATTTTGAAATCGTCATCCTATGTTTGCATAAGTATTAAATTATTTTGATACATTTTTTGGTTATTGACCACAGAACAAATTCGAGCGACTATTTTATTTCTTACCGCATTTAAAACTAATATTTTATTTTTGCCTTCAGCTACTTTTCTTTGATAATATCTTTGTAAATCTCCTTCCAATTTTACAGCTCATGGCGGATAAATGTAATAATTTTTTCAATCCTTTATCTGCTATATAAGAAACTCTGGGTCTTCTGTAGATAGAAGATCCAGATTGATGTTCAAAGGGTACTACTCCCACATAACAGGCTAATTTTTGTGGGTTATTAATTGTTTTAAATTCATTTGTTTTTACAAAATTTTTTTCTTCAAGAAATTCTAATTCTTTACAAGGGACCTTAAATTTAAGTTTCGATTTAATCAAACGATTTCTATACGTTACTAAAGCTTGTATTTTTTGATGACTTTTCGTGTAAAAATAAAAGGATGAAGGTTCTCTAAATGTAATTTCAAAAACTTAGCAATTCGCTCAGCATCAATCAGATTATTTTTACCTCTTACTAATCCTAAACTTCTTTTTAAATGTAACGGATTAATAACATATAATTCTAAATTTAGATTGTCAAAAACTCGGTAGCTTGGCCAATTGTAATATCCTGTACTTTCCATACAAATTAAAAGTTTTTCTTCTGGATGATTTTTAATAAGCCTTTTAAATAAACGGGTAATAACCACTGGTAGTGTTCTTAACTTGAAAGGATTTATACCCTTTTTTAGATAAGAGATAAATGTCTAGTTTTAATTTACTAACATCAATTCCAATAAAAATTGAATTTTCTTTCATAATTTTGTTTTAAGATTTACAAAAGATTGAGAATTCAAGTTGAATTTAATTCCTTAATAACCTGAGTTCGACCTAAGGATTTACTTTAAATAACTAAAAATCAAAATGTCATTGCGAAAATTATAAATGTAGTGCCATAATTTGAAGTAATCTTTTCATAAAAATAAGATTGCTTCCTCATTTCGCTTTGCTTCATTCATCGCAATGACGTAGCTTGTTGATTTTCAACCCGGTATTTATTTTCTTACATCGAACTCAGGTTAATAATGGGCCATAACGCCTGAATTTCTAATATGAATCTTAACTTGAAAAGAAGGGAAAAGTCCAAATCAGCTTTTAAACCTGAGTTCGACCTAAGGATTTACTTTAAATAACTAAAAATCAAAATGTCATTGCGAAAATTATAAATGTAGTGCCATAATTTGAAGTAATCTTTTCATAAAAATGAGATTGCTTCCTCATTTCGCTTTGCTTCATTCATCGCAATGACGTAGCTTATTGATTTTCAACCCGGTATTTATTTTCTTACATCGAACTCAGGTTTTAAGTCTTGAAACTTAGAACTTTTGTGGTTCACTTTTCCTTTCTCTCAATCAAAATATTTAACTTAATCAAAGTTATAATATTTATATTGCAAGTCTAAAGGAATGGAGAGTAACGGAATAAAGAATGTTTACGTAAATAATCGAAGAACCTTAAATTCTTCGCTTTAACTTAGAATGGTAAAATAAAAAAATGGCTATACATAACGAATTAGGTAAAAAAGGAGAGGAACTTGCAGTGGAATTTCTTCAAAAAAAAGGATACAAAATATTAAATAGAAATTGGAGATATAAAAAAGCAGAAGTAGATATTATTGCTCAAAAAAATGAAGTTTTAGCTGTAGTTGAAGTTAAAACACGTTCATCCAATTACTTTGGAAATCCTCAAGATTTTGTAAATGAAAAAAAAATAAAATTATTAGTGGAAGCTATTAATGAATATGTAGTTTCTAAAGATTTAGATATTGAAGTTCGGTTTGATATTATAGCAATTTTAAAAAATAAAAGCACCTTTAAAATTGAACATTTAAAAGATGCTTTTTTATATTTTTAGTGATTAAAAAAAGCTTTTAAATCCTTAAAATGCTGAGGTTCAGCAACAATTTTCTTATCTTTATCTAAAATAAAATAGGTTGGCGTTGCACGTATTTCATAAGTTCTAGCAGTTTTGTTTTGCCATCTTTTTAGTCCTAAAATATTTGTCCATTCTGGATACATTTTTGAGTATTTTTTAAATCCTAAATCATCATTTTCTAATGTAAAACCTATTACATGAACATTTTTTAAAGTTTTTGAAAACTTATATAATAATGGAATTTCATGCAAACAATGTGAACAAGTAGTACTCCAAAAAACCAAAATATAATGGTCGGCAACATTTAAATCGGATAGTTTTTTAGCTACGCCATTTTCATTCCAAGAAAAATCTGGAGCAGTATTTCCTAAAGCTAGTTTTAATTTATCCTTTGTTACTAAAATAACTTCTTCACTTTGAAATTTTTTCGGCATTTTAGTATAAATATTTAGAACATATTTCATTAAAGAATAATTTTCTTGCTGTGTGAAATTATACAAAATAGAAGTCAACAAATCACTTTTTAATTGTAAATCATTTCCTGTTTTAGCAATAACTTCTTTAATGGCTTGTTCATATAACATTTTTTGAACAGAAACATCTTCAGACACACTTAAATAAAATACATAATCAATTACCTTTTCTGTAATAAAAATCGAGTTTTTAAGAGTTTCATCTTTAAAATTTACAAAATCAAAATAATGCTGTTTTTTACTGTTTAAAAATTCTTGTGGAGTATTTAATATTTTATTTGGGAAATAAACTTCATCGGCAATAATAAAATGATTGGCTTGTAAACCTTTACTTTTTGCTTGATATAACTGTTGTATTTCTTTATAGTTTTTAAGTGTTTTTGTATATAGTTTTGAAATTTCTGACTTTGCTTTTTTATCTTTAGCGTTAAAATATTCTAACTGTAATGAGTCTAACTTTTGCTCAAAAACTGTAGTTTTAATTAAGTAATTATTATACAATTTATTTTCATCAGAAACTAAAAATTTTACTGAGGTTTTTGGTGCTTTTGGGTTAAAGGTTAATTCAACGTTTTGTTTATTGTAAATAAAATCAACTTTGTTTTTTTGATCCATTTTATACATTAAGCGGTACATTCCTTTACTTGCAGTAGCAGGAATTGCAATATTAAAAGCTCCGTCATTTAAAGTAGAATTTCCAATATAAACTTGCCTAGCTCCTTTTAGCTGATATAAAATAACCCATTTGTATTGGTTACTAGCAGGATTCATGGTTCCTTTTACAAAATTTTGACCAATAGCAATTTGGCTAAACAATACAATACTAAATATTATTTTTTTTATCATTTTAGAGTTTTTTATTATTTATTCAATAATCAAACCAAAAGTACTTATTTTTATCTTTTTAAAAATGTTAAATATGACTTTTGACCAAAAAGTAATTTGGATAACGGGTGCTTCCTCTGGAATTGGAAAATCGTTGGCAATTGAATTAAGTAAAAAAAACACCAAAATCATTTTATCTTCAAGAAATGAAGCAAAGTTAAATGAAGCTAAAAAGAAATGTGATCATCAAAAAAATATAAAAATACTGCCGTTAGATTTGGAAGATTATGCTAGTTTAAAAGCCAAAACTGAAGAAGCCATTAAGCTTTTCGGCAAAATAGATGTACTTTTTAACAATGGTGGTATTAGCCAACGAAGTTTAGTAAAAGATACCAATATTTCTGTTGATAAAAGAATACTAGATATTAATTATTTGGGAACTATAGCTTTAACTAAAGCAGTTTTACCCTATTTTATTCAACAAAAAAGTGGCGTTTTTGTAGTTACCACAAGTATTGTTGGTAAAATTGGAACCCCTTTACGTTCTTCTTATGCGGCTTCAAAACATGCATTACATGGTTTTTTGATAGTTTAAGAGCTGAAGTTTATAAATACAATATTAAGGTTACTTTAGCTTGTCCAGGATTTGTACAAACTAATGTTTCTGTAAATGCGTTAACTGGTGATGGAACGCCACAAAATAAAATGGATAAAGCCACAAAAAATGGATTAACTCCTAAAGCGTTTTCAAAAAAACTAATTAAAGCTGTTGAACACGAAAAGCAAGAAGTAACTATTGGTGGTTTTAAAGAAAAATTAGCGGTATATATAATACCAATTTAATTAGTTAAAGTCGTTATTATTTTATATCTTTAAGGATGTCAAAAGCAAAAGAATTTGTGATAAATCAGGACATTCCTGAATTGAATTTACTCCGTAAAAAGCAATCTAATTTTAAATTTGAAAAACGTATTATTTGGTTAATAGAAATCAAAAACAAACGATTCAAAACCAGAAAATCATTAACTGATTATTTAGGAATCACTTCACGTACAGGAGAGCGTTGGGTTCAAAAGTATAAATCAAAAGGAATTGAAGGCTTACTGTCTGATGCCCCAAAAAACTTAAAATCTAGAATCATCACACCAGAGATTCACAAGGGATTAGCAAAGCGAGTGAATTCCAGTGAACACCCTTTTTTAGGATACTGGGATGCTGTTCAATGGGTTGAAAACGAGTACAATATTGAGGTACAATATCACAACTTGAGAAGATATTTAATTCAACATTTTAAGACCAAACTTAAAACCCCAAGAAAATCTCATTATAAAAAAGATGATAAAGCGGTGGATGCTTTTTTAAAAACTTCCTAATACGCTACAAAACATTAGATTTAGTCTAAATAAAGAGAAGTACTCTAGTGTCAATTTATATTTTCAAGATGAAGCTAGATTTGGAATGATGACACATCTTGGAAGGTATTTAACTGCATCGGGAGTAAAGCCAATTGTTTCCTATCAACATATTTTTAAAACCACCTATTTATATGGAAGTTACTCGCCAATAAATGGTAATAGTTTTGTTTGGGAAATCAATGGTGTAAACACCATAATATTTGAAGCCTATCTAAAAGAGTTCTCGCAATACAAACCAAATGAGTATAAAATTGTTGTTATTGATAACGCTGGTTTTCACTCAACAAAAAACATTGAAGTGCCCGAAAATATTTTTCTTTTGAGAATACCTCCTTATGCACCAGAACTAAATCCTTGCGAACAAGTTTGGCAGTATATTAAAAATCGATATAAAAATCAACGTTTTGAAACTATGGAAAATTTAACAGATTGGTTGCATAATATGGTAAATCAAATGACTCCAAAAACCATTAAATCAATCACTGGAAATCATCACTATATAAATGCTTTTAATGCGATATTATAAAATTAAATTGGTATAAAACGGTTTTTTCCGAAATTACTTGCAAAAATGATACGAAAAATGGCTGTAACCTAAATTAGTTCTTTTTCTTCAAAGTAAAGTACAATGGCTTCTTTTATAAGTACGGTTTGTTCACCGGGTTTTAAAATTGGTAATTCTTCTACTATTTTATAGTGTGGCCAGCCTTCTTCATCAAAAAAATCAAATTTATAATAGCCAAAGGGTTCTAATAACCTACAAATTGCGATATGCATTAAGTTTATTTTTTCATCCTTTTCAAAAGATTGAGAGCCTTTTCCTAATTCCTGAACACCAATTAAATAAATAATAGCATCTATTTGCAACGTTTCTCCTTCTCCAAATTTATTTGATAATTTGGTTACCACAGCTTCCCAATTTTCTTTTAAAACTTGATCTCTTGCCATTTGATTTTTTTTATTAGTCTGCAAATATACAAATCGATTCATGTATATTTACAAAAACTATCACATGAATACTTTTGATATTGTTATCACCGCCTTACTTGTTTTTGGTTTTATAAGAGGTTTGTTAAAAGGTTTATTTGTTGAAGTAGCCTCATTAGCTGCACTAATACTTGGGGTTTACGGAGCAATTCATTTTTCGTATTTTGCCTCTGCACTACTAAAAAATTATGTTTCTTGGGATGAAAAATACATTACTATTGTTGCTTTTGCTATTACTTTTGCAATTATTGTTATTGTAATTGCATTGCTTGGAAAATTGTTTACAAAAATTGCCAACTTTGCCGCATTAGGATTTTTAAATAAATTATTAGGTGGTGTTTTTGGAGCTTTAAAAATTGGATTAATTTTAAGTATTATATTACTAGTTTTCAGCAAACTTAATAATACCATTCCTTTTATGTCTGAAGAACAACAAGAAGCAACTATTTTATATAAACCTATTAAAAATTTAGCTCCTACACTTTTCCCGAGTTTAATAAAGTTTTCAGATAAATCTGAAAACAAAACCGCTAACTAAATTAAATTTTGTTAACTTGTTGTACATTTTGACTCTTTAAAATTACTATTCTCGATACTAATTTTAAGCCTAAAAAGGCTAAAATTCACTCGAATTGACGAAATTTTATCAAAATGCACAACGAGTTTTGTTAGTTTAAACCTATTTATTCGTTAAATTTATTTAGAATTAAAATCTATTGAAACTCACTTTTACTAAAATAGCTATTATTTTTTTACTGTTAGTAGCAGCAACAGGATGCAAGGATAAAACTAATAATTCTTTTAGTATTTCAGGAACTATAAAATCTGCTAAAAACGGAATATTAGTACTTTCTAAAATTGAGGATATTTCGGTTGCTTGTATGGTTAGTGGCGTGTTAAAATTACTATATTTTCGGTTATGTACAAAACTTTTGTTTAATGAAAAGAACTTTGAGTATAGCAAATAGTAGCCATTAACTATACAATTTGTTGTGGGTTGTTATTTGTTTCTTTTTAGAATAATTCCATTTTCACCAACTACATATAATTTCCCATTTGGTGTAGATGTCATTGAAATAAGATAATTATCTATATCTTCGTGTTCATATTCTTTACTCCAATTTAAGCCTCCATCATTTGTTCTATAAATTGAATTACCACTTAAAACATATCCATCATTTTCATTGAGAAAAAGAATACTCATAATAAGGTCTGTGAAATTTCCTCCAGATGATACTAAAATCCAGTTTAGACCTCCATCGGATGTTTTATATATTTCTCTATTAAAATTAACAATAAACCCATTATTATTATCAATGAAATTAATAGCCACAATTTCACTATTTTGAATAGTTGAAGGTAAATTTAACTCATTCCAGGTTCCTCCGTTATTAGTAGATTTATAAAGTTCTCCGAAATGAACATTATCGTAAGTTGAACCACCAGCCAAATACAAGGTTTCATTAGATGTAACTACTAATTTATTTGAATGACCTTGAAGAACAGATACCCAATTTAATCCTCCATCATTTGTTTTTAATACTTGTCCACCTTTTACAATAACTCCATTTTGAATATTAAAAAAATGAATATCAAAAATTGTCCCAAAATAATTAGATAAGTTTCCAACTTCATTAAATGTATTTCCTGAATTTAATGTTTGATATAGTCCTACTCTTGATGTGTAAAAATTATTGTTATTTAATATGAAAACAGAATTAAAAGAAGCAGAAACGTCAACATTTAATTTTATCCAATTTTCACCTCCATCTTCTGTTTTCATTAAAGTTTTTAATGCTCCACAAGTAATGCCAAAATTTTCGTCAATAAATTGAATATCAACCAAAGTCTGTGGAGTGGGAGTGTTTAATTCGTTCCAAAGATTTAAGTCATTTAGAGGTTCATCGTTTGAGCAACCAAAAACTGAAATTATAATAATTAAATATAGTACTCTTTTCATTTTTTTTTAATAACCCACAACGGGTTTGAATATGGTAAGTTGCGGGTTTGAAATCGAAATTTTCCATATATTTTAATTAGGTTAAAAGTAGCGAAAAATTTTGTTTAAACAACAATTTAGCAATTTGCTATATGCGGTGTTAACTTTTGTAGCTTATTTACTCTGATTTATCTTTCCTTTTCGTTTTTCCTCTTGTTTGCTTTCTCGTTTCTGAAAATTGTCTTTGAACTTATTATTTTCTCCAAACTTTTTCCTTTCTCCTTCTCTCCTATTTTTCTTTTTTCTTTTACGTTTCTTTTCGTAACTCTTTACGTGTCATTTCTCTTTCCATTTTCATTTTACGTTTCTTTTCTCAAATTCTGTGCGATTAATTTCTAAAATCTGTTCTTTCTCAAAATCTTTTCGCTCTCAAAATCCTTTTCTTTTCATTTCTAAAATTCGAGATTTCTCCGCTTTATTAAATTTTTATTTTAACGAACTTTTATTCAATCTGAGTCGAATCCGCTATGAAAGTTAATTTCTAATAAACAAGTAATAATTGATTCCATTCAAGTAAACAGAAGAGGAGGTTTTAATGTAGTTTACATTTTAAAGCCTGGTATTTATAGTTTAAAATTCAATACTAAAAGTACTTTATTAGCCATTGATAAAGGGCAACAGTTAAAAATTAAAGGGAAAGATTTTGAGCACATAAAAATTAAAGGCTCAAAAGACACAAAATTATTACAAGAATATGAAAATTATCGAAAAAATTCTTTAAAACGGTTAGTGACATCTGTCCGCTTAAAAATAAAAAAAACACAGAATAAACATCCTAATTCTTCAACAATTGCCACTTTACGAGATATTGAAATTGCCAACTATAAGCTTCATTTAGAGGAACTTATGAATTTTATTAAAGAAAAAATGGGAATATCCGTGGCTATTTATCCAACTTCAACCCGATGGATTGGAGGTAAATATATTCCTTTTTTAGATTCATTAATTAATGCTTTTGATGTGCAACATCCAAATTATGCAATTACTCAAAAATTAAAAGAACGCCTTACTATTTTAAAAAGATTAAATATTGGATCAAAAATACCAAACTTTACACTTTCTGATTCCTCAAATACTTTTAAGAGCTTAGCTTCTTTAAAAGGTAAAATTACTCTTGTTGATTTTTGGGCAAGTTGGTGTCCACCTTGTAGAACCGAAAGTATATTACTTAAAAAATTATATAAAAAAAACCATGCTAAAGGTTTTGAAATTTATAGTATTTCATTAGATACTAAACGAAAAAGCTGGGTAAATGCTATAAAAAAAGATCAAAGAGATTGGATAAATGTTTCTTCTTTAGAAGGGTTTAACACTACTGTTTCTAAAAGTTTTGGAATAACTTCGTTACCTTTTAATATGTTATTAGACGAACAAAAAAATATTATTGCAGTTAATATATTTGGAGAAAAGTTAGCTTCAAAAATAGACCAACTATTTACAAATTAAATTTCCTTTAAATAATCGGCAAAAATCCAGCCTGTTTTACCATCTGCTATTTTAATTTTTTTCCAATTATCTAACTCATCTAAAACTATTACTTTAGTTCCTTCGTGTAATTCAAATGCATCATTACTGCTAGTTGATGGTGCGTTTTTAACTTCAACTTTTGTAGCAAAAATAATAGCAGTTCTATTTTTTTGTTCATAATTATAATTTTCAATAGCAAAAAACAACGTAATTATTAACACAACTAATGAAATAATTGAAGTGTTAAAATACATTAATTTTTTGGTTGAAGAGAATGAAAAATAATAGAGTAAAAAGAATATTGCTACTAAAAAAGAGGCAACCACAGCAATAATTGCCCAAGTATCAAATGAAAATTTTTGAATTATGTTTTCTGATAACTTTTGTAGAAATGTTTTTGGAAGTTCATCAATTGCATCAATAGTCATCCTATTTGCAAAGGTTAAATTAGTTTTTGCTTTTTCGTTCTCTGGATTTAATTTTAACGCTTTTTCGTAATAATAAATGGCAGGAGCAACTTTGTTTAATTTATAATAACAATTTCCCAAATTTAAAAATAAACCATCAGACTGTAATCCTTGTTCTTTAATAGATTTATACGAATCAATTGCTTTTAAATAATTCCCATTTTTATAAAACTCATTTCCTTTGGTAAACAATTCCTTTGGCGTTTGGGCTAACATTATGGTTGTAAACAATAAAAACCAACTAAAAACTATATTTTTCATATTACAGTTGTTTATCTAATTTAGTGATTATTTTTTTTGCTTTTTCAAATTCATTTTCCATCATAACATTAGATGTTGGTGTAAATCTGGCGAAATCACAATCTTTTAAAACTTCAATAAATTGATTTATAATGCCTTTATCTACTTTTTTATTCTGAAGTAATTCTGTAATTTTTTCAATGGAAATATCTGAAGTTTCCATAAATAATTTTGCTTTTAAAAAGTTGTGTAAAGCTTTTTCTAAAGCGATATAAAAAGCTTCTTTTTTACCTAATTGTTTTTTAGCTTCAGATAAATATTTTTTAGCTAATCTATCTGCTTTACGAATTCTATTTCCAAATACATCTTTGGCTCTTTCTGCACGTTTTTTACCTATAAACATTCCTATCGGAATAGCTAAAAATGGCAACAATAATAGCCAATAAAATTTAGAAGTAAATAAAAATGATTCTTTTTTTGTAGGTTTAAATTCGGTGTTTAAAGTAATAAATCGAAATCTATTATTTTTTTCTATTACTCGTTTTTTGTTTGGATTTGTTAAGGTATCTGTAATAGAAGGTATTTCTTTTCCTTCAGTAACTTCTACAATAATATCCTTTGTTTTTAACGTTTTATATTGTTTATCCTTTGGATTAAAATAACTAAAGGTTACCGCTGGAATTTTATATTTTCCTTTAAATTGCGGAACAACAGTATAAGTATCTGAAATACTTCCTCTTAAACCAACTAACGATGTGGATACTTGCTCTTTATGTTCTGGAGTATAAGTTTCTAATTGTTTTGGGGTGGTTATTTTTGGAATATCAAATAATTTTAAATTTCCTCTACCGGTAACTTCTACTTTAATTTGAGCTGCTTCGTTTGCTTTTAAAACATTTTTATCTGTAGTAACATTTAGTTGAAATTCGCCAACCGCACCAGTAAAATCAATAGGTTTTCCTTTATCTGGCAGTGCTTTAACATTAATATATTTTGTTGCAGATTGTGTGTCGTAGTTTATATTATTGGTAATCATATTCCCAAAAAAATCACCTTTTCCAGTTGGAACTCCAACAGAAAAATCCATTTTTATGGGTTCAATTTTTAATTTTCCTGCTCTTTGAGGAATTAAAACTGCTTTTTTAAGAATTATATATCGATATTTTTCTCCGTTGTAAGTGCCATTTTTAACTTTGATATTTTTCACGCCAATATCCTGATTCCAAAAACCATTATACTGAGGTGCTTCTGTAACTCGCCAATCATTAACACTAATATTTTGGCTAACATATAATTTATAAACCACATAAATTCCTTCACCTATATACGGACTTTGATTTGAAACTTCGGCAACTAAATGGATGTTTTGTTGAGCAACATATAATGGATTGTTAGGATCTTTTGGTATTTCAACCGCCTTAACCACTGTAATTTTGACTGAATTTGATTGTATTATATTGCCATTATATTCAATTTTTGCAGGAGCTATGGTAAATTCGCCTATATGTTTAGGTTGTAAAAAATAAATATAAGATTGTGAATAGCTTGCTTTACCGTTAATCCAAGATTGATTTACCGATGAACTTGGTCCGCCAATTATATTGAAATTGGAAAATGAAGGGGCTTTAAAATTATCTGCACCTTGTTTATTTACTGAAAATTCAATTCTAAAACGTTGGTTAACTCCCAATTTATTTTTACTTACAGACGTTGTAAACTCAATTTGAGCAAACACAAATTGCGTTGTAATTATTAAAAAACCAAGTATATAAAATTTACGTAATTTCATTTTTACCAATCCTTTTCTTGTTTTATTTTTCTGCCTTTTGCTTTTTTAGCATTTAATTTTTTTCGCGTTTTATTTTCCTCGTTATTCATAGCATCTAATAACTGTTTCATTTGCTTAGGTGATAATTGATTTGGACGAGGTTTTGGTGGTTGTTTTTTCTCATCTTTAGGTTTATTTTTCTTTGAATTACCTTTATTATCTTTTTTGTCTTTTCCTTTATTTTTATCCTTTTTATTGTCCTTATTCTTGTCCTTTTTATTTTTTTTATTATCCTTATTGTTCTTTTTATTTTTCTTATTGTTTTTATTTTGTTGCTGTTGTTTTTTAAGCAATTTTTGAGCCAATGCTAAATTATATCTAGTTTCATCATCCTTAGAATTGTTTCTTAAGGCGTTTTTATAAGCTTCTACAGCTTTTGCATATTGCTTAGCTTTCATAAATGAATTTCCCATATTATGAAATGCTTCAGCTTTACCCATTTTATCTTTAAAAGTTTTTTCAACTAATTCATATTGGCTTACAGCTTCTTTAGTTCTGTTTTGCTGATATAATGCATTTCCTAAATTATAAGAAGCTTTTGGATAATTAGGATTGTCATCCAATGCTTTTTTATAAGCAACCTCAGCGTCTTTAAATTTTAATTGATTATACAATTTGTTTCCTTTTCTTACTTCTTCTCTTGCAACTCGTTCTAACTTTTTATTGTTTTTTTGTTGTGCGAAACCAAGATTAGTTAAACATAAAATTAAAATAACAATACTTTTTTTCATGATATTTCTAATTTTTAGTTTGATTAAATAGGTTTAATTTTTGAATCCATTTGGTTTTCTTTTCTAGTAAAAACGTATCAAAAAGTAAAAACAATAATCCAAAACCAATAAACCATTGAAATTGAGATTTATAATCTGAAAACTGCTTGGCATCAAACTCCGTTTTATTGGCTTTTGAAATTAAATTATTGACATAATCTATGGCTTTTTGAGTTTTATTCCCGTCAATATAACTGCCTTTTCCTGCTGAAGCTATTTCTCCCAAAATTTTTGGATTTAATTGAGTAATTACCACTTCGCCTTTACTATCTTTTTTGTAGCTGACAACCGTTCCATCTTTTTTAATAGGAATTGGGGCTCCTTTTTCAGTGCCAACTCCAATGGTAAACACTTTAATACCTTCTTTTGTTGCTTTTTCTACAGCACTCAAAGCATTTTCTCCGTGATCTTCTCCATCAGAAACTACAAATAAATAGCGGTTTGTTTGCTCATTGTCATCAAAAAAAGTGATAGATTTTTCTATAGCTTCATTAATTGCGGTTCCCTGGCTAGAAACCATATCTGGATTTGCATTTTGTAAAAACATTTTTGCAGCGGCATGATCTGTAGTGATTGGCAATAATGGGTATGAATTTCCTGCGTAAACAACAATTCCAACTCTATCACTTCCTAGGTTATCAATTATTTTAGTAATAATTTGTTTGGCTTTAGCTAACCTGCTTGGAGCAATATCTTCTGCTAACATACTTTTAGAAACATCTAAAGCAAAAACAATATCAACACCTTCTCGTTTAACCGTTTCTAATTTTGTTCCCATTTTTGGATTTACCAATGAAATTATTATCAAAGCAATGGCAATAGCTAAAAAACTAAATTTTAATACTGATTTAAAAGTTGATTTTTCAGGACTTAATTTATCAAATAATTCTTTTGAAGCAAACTGTTTTTGTTTTCTTTTTTTCCACCAAAGCACTCCAATAAATAGCACCAACATTGCTGGGATTACAAGCAAATAATAAAAATATGTTGGTTCTTCTAATTGATACATTTTATTTGTTAATTTCTTAATTTAATTATATAAAACTTTTAAATATTGTGTTTTTTAGCACAAATTCCAATACTATTAAAAACAAAGCCAGTAATACTAATTCTCGATATTTTTCATCGTAATTATAGTATTTAAACTCGTCAATTTTTGTTTTTTCAAGTTTATTAATTTCATTATAAATAGCTTTCAACTTTGTATTATCTGTTGCTCTAAAATATCTTCCTCCTGTTTCTTTAGCTATATATTTAAGCAATCCTTCATCTATTTCTACAGGTGAACTTCTAAATAATAATTTTCCTGTTCTTGGGTCTTTTGCATAAGGAAATGATGCCGTTCCATTAGTTCCTAAACCAATGGTGTACACTTTAATTCCTAATCCTGCAGCTAATTCTGTAGCTGTTTTAGGATCTACAAAACCTGTATTATTAACTCCGTCAGTTAATAAAATAATAACTTTACTTTTGGCTTTACTGCCTTTTAATCTATTAACTGCAGAGCCTAAACCCATGCCAATAGCAGTTCCTCCATCTAATTCTCCCCATTTAATATTGGCTATTGTATTTCTAATAATTCGTTTATCACTGGTTATAGGAGTTTTTGTAAAACTTTCTCCTGCATAAACTACAATACCAATTCTATCATTAGGTCTTTGATTTACGAATTGAGTAGCTACTTTTTTTAGAGCTTCTAATCGGTTTGGTTTTAAATCTCGTGCTAACATACTTGCTGAAACGTCAATTGCCATAACAATATCAATTCCTTTATTTGTTTTAGTACGTTTACTAACTGCTACAATTCTTGGGCGAGCTAAAGCAATAATTAGTAAAGCAATTGCCAATAATCGTAAAATTGCTAAAAATGGTTTTAATTTTGAAATTAATGATGGTGATGCTTTAAATCCTTTTAAACTTGAAACACTTAAGGTTGAAGCATCTTTTTTTTGATTTAAAAAATACCAAACAGCTATTATTGGTAATAACAATAACAACCATAAAAACTGAGGATGTAAAAACTCAAAGTTATTCCAATTCATTTTCAGTATTTTTAATAGGTTTTAAATTTTGTAAAATACGTTCTGATAGCGTTCTATCTGCTTTAATTTCTTCAACTATTGGTTTGTATTTTGCAAATTTCGCTAAATCAGCATTTTGTAAAACTTCTTTTAGTTCCTTAATGGTTTCTTTTGAAATGCCTAGTTTACTAGATTCATTAAAATCTTTTATCGTTTCTAATAATTCATTTGTGGTAGATTCTAATGCTGGAATATTAATATCCTTTTCAATATAAGATCTAACTATTTCTGTTAATTCAGAATAATACAATTTAACTTTATGCTGTTTTAATAACTGCTTTTCATCAAGTTCTTTTAGGCGTTGCATTGCTTCTTGAATTGGCGGAATGTAAACTTTAACTGCTTCTTTTTTTTCTTTTTTTCTTAAGATAAAATATAAAATAAGTCCTATTATTGCTAGTAAAGGGAATATTAGCCACCATAAGTGCAAGTAATCGTCTAATATTTTAGGTTCACTTTTTACAGCTTTAATTAGAAACATTTTTTGCTTAGTAGTGTCCACTTTTACCGTAGCAACATTTATCAACAAAGAATCTGTAAGGTATTTTTTATTATTTATTAAAACTTGTTGTTGAGGAATTACATATTGTCCGCTATCAAAACTAGTAAGTACATATTTTTTTTCTAATTTATTTTTAAGTGTATCCACTGGTAAAGCAGTTATTACTTCTACTTTATGCAAGCTATCTAATTGAAGCTTTGGAAAAACCACTTTAGTACCTTTATCTACTGATACTTTGTATTGAAATTGTTCTCCTATTCTAATAAATGTGGTATCTGTACTAACTTTTACAGGGCTTTCTTGTGAAAACCCAATAAAACCTAAACAAACCATTATATATATTAACTGTTTTTTCATGAGGCTCATACAAACGTTCTATCTTACTCCTTTTTGCTTAAAATATCCTAGTAATTTTTTTACATAACTTTCACCTATTTGAGAACTTATAACTCCAGCTCCACTACGACTAAAAGATTTTTCAAAATAATTAGCAGTTTTTAAATAATAACCCGCATAACTATTTCTAACTTTTTTGGAAGCAGTATTTACAAGCATTACTTCTTTTGTTTCGGCGTCTAACATTGGAACTAAACCAAGGTTTGGCATAGAAATTTCGTGTTTATCAAATATTCTAATTCCTGTTACGTCATGTTTTTTACCTACAATTTTTAAAGTAGCTTCATATTCATCATCTAAAAAATCGGATAATATAAAAACAATAGCTTTTTTCTTTTGCACACTAGATATAAATTTAAGGGCTTCAGAAATATTTGTTTTTGTACTTTTAGGTTTAAATTCAATTAATTCTCTAATAATTCGCAACACATGACTTCTTCCTTTTTTTGGAGGGATGTATAATTCAGTTTGATCGGAGAATAGCAAAAGACCTACTTTATCATTATTTTGAATTGCTGAAAACGCCAATGTTGCAGCAATTTCAGTAATGGTATTTTTCTTAAACTGTTTTGTTGTTCCAAATAATTCAGAACCACTAACATCTACCATTAAAACCATAGTTAATTCACGTTCTTCTTCAAAAACTTTAACATAAGGTTCATGATATCTTGCGGTAACATTCCAATCAATAGACCTAACATCATCTCCAAATTGGTATTGTCTTACTTCTGAAAAAGTCATACCTCGTCCCTTAAATGAACTATGATATTCACCAGAAAAAATATGATCAGACAACCTGCGTGTCTTAATTTCTATTTTTCGAACTTTTTTAAGTATTTCTTTGGTTTCCATAAATTTAGGTTAGAAAAATTAAAAAGAAATTCATTAATTGTTCTTAAAAAATCTATTTAATTTTAAGGGACTTCTACTTCATTAATTATTTTAGAAATAATTTCTTCGGAAGTAACATTTTCGGCTTCGGCTTCATAAGTAAGTCCTATTCTATGACGTAAAACATCAGGTACCATTGCTCTAATATCTTCTGGAATAACATATCCTCGTCTTCTAATAAATGCATAACATTTTGCTGACAATGCTAAATTGATACTCCCACGAGGAGAAGCTCCAAAACTAATAAGTCCTTTTAATTCAGGTAAATTATATTTTTCAGGATAACGAGTAGCAAAAATAATATCTAAAATATATTTTTCAATTTTCTCATCCATATAAACTTCTTTAACAGCATTTCTAGCTCTATTAATTTGCTCTAAAGACGCAACGGGTTTAACATCACCAAAACTCCCATTTAAATTTTTACGCATAATTAGTTGCTCTTCAGCAATTTTTGGATAATCAATTACAGTTTTTAACATAAAACGGTCAATTTGAGCTTCTGGTAAAGGATAAGTTCCTTCTTGCTCTATTGGGTTTTGAGTAGCCATTACTAGAAAAGGATCGTCTAATTTAAAAGTAGTATCACCAATAGTAATTTGACGCTCTTGCATGGCTTCTAATAAAGCTGATTGCACTTTTGCTGGAGCACGGTTTATTTCATCTGCCAAAACAAAATTGGCAAAAATTGGTCCTTTTTTAATAGAAAAATCATTGTCTTTCATATTATAAATCATAGTACCAACAATGTCCGCAGGTAATAAATCTGGGGTAAATTGTAATCTACTAAATTTTCCATGAACAGCTTTAGATAATGTGCTAATAGCTAAAGTTTTTGCCAATCCTGGCACACCTTCTAATAAAATATGTCCATTACCTAACAAACCAATAAGTAAGCGTTCCACCATATGTTTTTGGCCAACAATTACTTTATTCATTTCCATCATTAATAAATCAATAAAAGCACTTTCCGCTTCTATTTTCTCGTTAATAGCTTTAATATCAACTGATACATTGCTTTCTTCTAACATGTTATATTTATTTTTTTGGGTAAAATAACCTTCTTAAAATTCACCGTGCAAGTAGCACATAATTTTCATTTTTTGCTGTTAAAAATAGGTTAAAAATCAAACTAAACCTTAAGGTTTAACAGGATTTTCACTTTTTAAAAGTTTTTCATATTTAAAAATTATAAAAAATAACTATTATTCAATGATAAGTGTTGTTTTTTAAACACTTATCATTAAAGTTGTTAAATATGTGCATTTTTAATTGAATTACTTGGTAAGTTTTAACATTTTTTTAATATTTACCGAAATTTAAATATTACTATATATGAAAAAATCAATTACACAATTAAAATTTTTATTGTTATTATTGTTTTTCCCTTTACTAACTTGGGGACAAACAACAATTTCGGGTAAAATTATTGATGATAAAGGGAATGGTGTTCCCTTTGCAACAATATTAGAAGCAGGAACATCAAATGGTACAACATCTAATGAAAATGGTGATTTTCAATTTAAAGTATCTAATCTACCTACTAATTTAGTTGTTTCCTTTATTGGTTTCACAACAAAGAAGCATCATATAACTACTTCATCCAATATTATTATCAAACTCCAAGAAGAAGGAGTTAGTTTAAATGAAGTTATAGTAACCGGGAACAGAGCAAAACCACGTACCGTGTTAGATTCTCCTGTGCCAATTGATAATATTGGCGTTCAGGAACTAAAATCTACTGGAAAAACTAGTATAGAACAAATGTTAACCTACAAAGTTCCATCTTATAATGCTTCTAATCAAACCATTTCTGATGCAACAGCACATTTTGACCCTGCAGATTTAAGAGGATTAGGTCCAAGTAGAACATTAGTATTGGTTAATGGTAAAAGAAAAAATCAAAGTGCCTTAGTTTATATTAACGATACCCCCGGAAAAGGTGAAGTTGGTACAGACATGAAAAGTATTCCTGCTGCTGCTATTGAAAGAATTGAAGTTTTAAGAGATGGTGCTTCTGCTCAATATGGTTCAGACGCTATTGCTGGTGTTATTAATATTGTTTTAAAGAAAAATGTAGAATATACCAACTTAAATGTAGATTCAGGGATTACAACTAAAGGTGATGGTTTTAATATAGGTGCCGATATAAATTCAACATTAAATGTTGGCGAAAATGGTTACATAAACTTTACATTATCTTATTATCGTCAAGAGCTTACTAACAGAGCTGGCAGACCTGGAGGTGATGGATTATTTGGCGTTATTTTCAATGACCCAGCAATATTGAACGGTACACTTCCTTGGCTTCAACAAAATCCTGATATGGGAATGACTGTAGGACAGCCTGAAATGAAGGAAGGGAAAATTTTTTATAATATGGGGCTTCCTTTTAAAAACAGTTCTGGAGAATTTTATGCTTTTGGTGGATTAACCTCAAGAAAAGGAACTAGTTTTGCTCTTTACAGAACTCCATATTGGGTTCCAGATCCATATAATTTATTACATGCTGCAGGAACTGAATATCAAGGATTTCAACCAACATTTGAAGCTAACATACAAGACTTTATGAATAGTGTTGGTGTAAAATTTGACCTTTTAGGTTTTAAAGCCGATTTAAGTGGAACTTTCGGGATGAACCAAGTTGATTATACCATTGGAAATACTTTAAATCCTGATTTAGGGGCTGCAAGCCCTACAAAATTTAAAGCGGGTGCTTACTCTTTTAGTAATTTAATAGCAAATTTTGATTTAAGCAGAAGTTTTGGGCAATTAAGTTTAGCTCTTGGAGCAGAAGCCAGAAAAGAAGTTTTTAAAGCATCTGCAGGTGAACCAGATTCTTATTTTGGAGGTGGAGCACAATCATTCCCTGGTATTCAACCAGCAAATGCTATAAATAAAGATAGAACTAATTACGGTGTATATGCAAACCTTGATTGGGATGCTACAAAGGATTTTTTAATAGGTGGTGCTGTACGTTATGAGGATTTTTCTGATTTTGGAAGTAATACCTCATGGAAAGTTGATTCAAGATATAAATTAGGAAATAAAGGTGCAATACGTGCATCTTATGGAACGGGTTTTAGAGCTCCTTCATTACATCAAATTTATTTAAGTAATATTCAAACATTAGTTTCTGGAGGTACCATATCTAACCAAGGAACTTTCAATAATGTTGACCCAGTAATTCGCGATGGTTTAGGAGTACCTCAACTACATGCTGAAACTTCTAAAAACTTTTCAGTAGGATTCACCTATAAACCTGACAGAAATTTAACTTTTTCATTAGATTTTTATAATATTAAAGTTAATGATAGGGTTTTATTTACAGGAGAAGTTGGTTTTGATGGTGATAATACAACTACAAATCCTGTTGAGCAAATTTTAAATGATTTCAACGTAACCAGTATTAAGTTTTTTATTAATGCTGTTAATACGGAAACAAATGGAGTTGATTTTACTGCATCGTATTCAAATCTTGAATTAGGAGAAGGAAGTTTAGCTATCAATTTAGCAGGAAACTTTAACGATACTAAAATTGTAGGAAAAATTGCAACACCACAAATTTTAGCTGATAATGGATATGACATTTTTAACAGAAAAGAACAAGCCAGAATTACAGATTCTAGACCAAAAACTAAAATTTTATTAGGTTTTGATTATGAAATAAATAAATTTAGTGCACAATTAAATAATACTTATTTTGGTGAAGTTACTTGGCAACATGCGTCAGATCCTAATAAAGATCAAACCTTTGCAGGAAAAGTTGTAACCGATCTTAATTTTAATTATGCTTTTTCAGAAAAAGTATCTGTAAATTTATCTGTAAACAATTTATTAAATGTTTACCCTGATGCAATTGATACTAAAGGTGATTTTGTAACTGATCTTGGTGGACGTTTCAAATATCCTTGGGAAGTAAATCAATTTGGTTTTAATGGGACTACTTTAAAAGCTGGTGTAAGCTATAAATTCTAAGAAAAATATTAATACTATGGTAAAAAAAGAGGCTAATTAGCCTCTTTTTTTTATGATTTATATTTTTTTAATCTTAATTGTTCTCCATCAAATTCGCCATAGGTAAAATGGGTAATCCAATCTCCAGTATTAATATATTTTGAATTTTCAGAAACAGCTATTTCCATAGGTAAATGCCTATGCCCAAAAACAAAGAAATCATACTGTTTGTGTACTAATTTTTTCTTACAATATTGAACGAGCCATTCGTTTTCTTCTCCTAAAAATTTAATATCTTCTTCACCTGAAATCAATTTATTTTTAAGAGATAAGTATTGAGCTAATTGCATTCCAATATCTGGATGCAACCATTTGTATAGCCAATTTGAAAAAGGGTTTGTAAACACCTTTTTCATTCGTTTATATCCTTTATCTCCAGGTCCTAATCCATCACCATGACCAATTAGAAATAATTTATTATTAAAGGTGAATTCAGTAGGCTTCCGATAAATAGGAATATTTAGTTCTTTTTCAAAATAATCTTTCATCCACAAATCATGGTTTCCTACAAAAAAATGAATTTTTATTCCGCTATCTTTTAATTCAGCTAATTTTCCTAAAACTCTAATAAATCCTTTTGGAACAACTGTTTTATACTCAAACCAAAAATCAAATAAATCTCCTAACAAAAAAACAGCTTCAGCATCTTTTTTAATAGCATCTAACCAATCAATAAATTTTTTTTCTCTAATTTTACTCTTTTCAGTAGTTGGAGCTCCAAAATGCTGATCAGAAGCAAAGTATATTTTTTTAGGAGTATTCAATGTTATATTATTTTGTTCGCCAAAGATACACTTTACAGTTAATAACTAATAATATTAGTCTTTTTGATCTAACTCAATAACTTTTTGAATCATATTATCATTGTTTTGAGTTACCATATTGTACCCTATTTCGCCAAATAAATTACGAGCAATTAGGCCTTTTAAATAGATTTTTAAATTTTCTTTAGCTTTGGGTGATATAGGTTTTTTTACATCAATAAAATTTAAATAAGAATTTATAACCTTATTTGAATGATCAAAATTAGTTACAAAATCTTTTAGTTTCCATGAACTCAATTCTTTTCTATGATCATCTACATAATTAAATACAAACTCATTTAGCCTTCCAAATAGTTTATTACTAAAAACACTGGTAGTATCTATTGGTACAAAAACATCTGGTATAATTCCGCCACCACCATACACAATTTTGCCTTTTGGCGTTGTATATTTTAATTTATCATCAATTTTGATACTATCTTTTGATAGTAATTCTCCATTATGAATACGATTTAAATAATCGTTTCTATAAGCTGTATTATCTTTATGATTGTATGGTTTTTGAATTGATCTTCCCGTTGGCGTATAATATCTAGCTGTAGTAAGTCTAACGGCTGAACCATCACCTAAATCCATTTCTTGTTGTACTAAACCTTTTCCGAAGGATCGTCTGCCTACAATAATTCCTCTATCATTATCTTGTAATGCTCCTGATATAATTTCACTAGCCGAAGCAGAATTTTCATTTATTAAAACATACACTTTATTATTTTCAAATTCTCCTTTTCCTGTTGCATAGATTTTATCGACTTCGCCATTTTTATTTTTTGTGAAAACTATTAATTTACCATCTTTTAAAAATTCATCAGCAATTTTATCTGCTATATCCATAAATCCACCTGGATTTCCTCTTAAATCTAATATTAAGGAAGTCATTCCTTCTGATTTTAAATCCTCTAAAGCTGTTTTAAACTCTTTATAAGTGGTTCTGGCAAAACGGTCAATTTTTATATATCCTAATTTTTTATTAATCATATAGTAAGAAGGAACACTAATAATTGGCACTTCGCCTCTTGTAATTTTAAAATTTAGAATTTTATTGGAAGATTTTCTGTAAACTGAAACGTTAACTTTAGTATCTGGCTCACCTTTTAATGATTTTATAACTGCATCAGAAAGTTTTCTATTCCCTGAAATAGTTTTAGCTTTGTTTTCAGCAACTTCAGCTTTATGTAATATAGCTTTTCCGTAAAGGGTATCTTTATTAGCCACCAATATTCTATCTCCAGCTTTAATTCCTGCTTTTTCACTTGGACCTCCTTTAATAACGCTACTTACCGCAACAGTATCATTATGCATTAAAAATGAAACTCCAATTCCAACAAATTTTCCTTGCATGGTTTCCGTTATACTCTTTAATTCATTTTTAGGAATATAAACCGAATGTGGATCTAATTCGCTCAACATTTTAGTAATGGCATCATCTAATAAACTATCGGTATCAACTTTATCTACATAATCGTAATTTATGTAATCTATTAACCTTTTTATTTTAGCTTCATTAGTGTTTGAACTAAATAATGCAGGTTTCTTTTTAAAGTTAAAGAGTGTACCTATTGCAATTCCTATAACAACTGAAATTGCTAAATATAATGGTAAAGTTATTTTTCTGTTTGTCATTTTAAATTTTTAAGATGCATTATTTCTACACCTGCTTTTTCTAAAAAATCTAAGCCTGTGGTATCTTTATACGCGTTTGCATATACTACTCTTTTAATTCCTGATTGATGTATTAATTTACTACATTCTTTGCAAGGTGACATGGTTATATATAACGTAGCATTTTTACAAGATTGTGTTGAAGATGCTACTTTTAATATTGCATTAGCTTCAGCATGTAAAACGTACCATTTTGTTTTTTCGCTTTCTTCACAATTATTTTCAAACCCTGTTGGCGTTCCATTAAATCCATCAGAGATAATCATTCTTTCTTTTACAATTAAAGCCCCTACTTTTTTTCGCTCGCAGTATGATAATTTTGCCCATTCCAAAGCCATTCTCATATAAGCTTTATCGTATTTTAGCAGTTTTTTATTCATTTTAATTAAAAGGAATTACGAAAGTACTAAGAAACTTTTCTTTTTAAAGTTAAAATTTACCAAAAAATATTTCTTTTTAAAATTGGCAAAACAACGCCAATTACAATAGATGAAATAATTAAAACCCAATCTCTTTTTGAAAAACGAAATATAGTTTGAAAAATAAATCCAACAATTAAAACAATAATAACAATAATAATTTGTGCCATTTCAATTCCTAAAGCAAATTCTAACAAAGGAATTAATTTACTGTGCGAACTGCCAATTAACATTTTAAAATACCCCGAAAATGAAAGCCCGTGAATTAATCCAAAAAATAATGCAAATACTAGATTTATATTAGTTTTGGTTTGCTTAGTGGTATTTTTTACATAGAAAATATTAACTAAAGCGGTAATTAAAATAGTGATAGCTATTAAAAATTCAACCCATTTTGTACTTATAGAAATTACGTTGTATGAAGATAGTATTAGTGTTAACGTATGCCCAACTGTAAAAGCTGAAATTAACCAAATTACTTTTTTTAGATTTTTAAAATCATATACCACTGTTAAGGCAATTAAAAATAAAATATGATCATAAGCACTCCAATCTAACACATGAAATAAGCCTTGTTTGAGAAAGAAAATAAAATTATCCATTATTTTTTTAAAATTTCAAACCCAAATATATAAAAACATCTAGGTTTAATACGTTTATTTGAACCAATTATTTACTAATTTTTTTTCTGAAGATTCACCAAATTTATAAGTGAATTCATTTTTTATAGCATCATATTCATAATCTTTTCCCCATTCTTCAAAATTTTCAGCAACTTTTTTGATACTTTCACACACAAACAAAATTTCTTTATTACTAATAGTTGGATGAATAGACATACGAACCCAACCTGGTCTCTCAATTAAACAACCTTCGCTTATTTGATCTTCAATGTTTTCAGAAGTTTGTTGATCTAAATGCAATAAATAATGTCCATAAGTTCCCGCACAAGAACAACCTCCACGAGTTTGAATTCCGAACTTATCATTTAACAATTTTACAATTAAATTAAAATGAGCATTTTCTACAAAAAACGAAAAAATCCCTAATCTATCGGTATGTTGTTTTGCTAAGATAGTAAGGTTTGGAATTTCAGAAAGTTTTTTAAAAATAATGGCATTTATTTCGTGTTCCCTTGCTAAAATTTTATCTACCTTCATTTGCTCTTTAAGTTGAATTGCCAAAGCTATTTTTATTGCTTGTAAAAATCCTGGAGTACCACCATCTTCCCTAGTTTCAATATCATCAATATAATCATGTGCTCCCCAAGGATTTGTGTACATAACTGTTCCGCCACCAGGATTATCAGGAACCATATTTTTATAGAGTTTTTTATTAAAAATAAGTACTCCAGAAGATCCGGGACCTCCTAAAAATTTATGTGGTGAAAAGAAAATAGCATCTAAATAGGTTTCTTTTTCTGATGGATGCATATCCATAGCAACATAGGGTGCAGAGCAAGCAAAATCAACAAAACAAAGTCCACCGTAACCATGAATCATTTTTGCAATTTTATGGTAATCAGTTCTAATTCCTGTAACATTTGAACACGCTGTAATAGAAGCTATTTTTATAGGTCTGTTTTTATATTTTTCTAATAATTTTTTAAAACTTTTAAAGCAAAATAATCCATTATCTTGACATGGAATAATTTCTACATCGGCTATGGTTTCTAACCAAGAAGTTTGATTAGAATGATGTTCCATATGTGAAATAAACACAATAGGTTTTAAATCTAAAGGAATATGAGTATATTCTTTTAAATTTTCCGCTACTTTTAAGCCTAAAATCCGTTGAAATTTATTAATTACACCAGTCATTCCGCTTCCGCTAGTTATTAAAACATCATCCGCATTTGCATTTACATGATTTTTAATAATTCTTCTAGCTTTATGATATGCTGAAGTCATCACTGAACCTGTAGTGGAAGTTTCGGTATGCGTATTAGCAACAAAAGGACCAAAAACATTTATCAATTTTTCTTCAATTGGGCGGTACATTCTTCCACTAGCAGTCCAATCGGTATAAATGATTTTTTTTTCACCAAAAGGAGTAGAAAATGTTTGTCCATTTCCAATAATGTTTTTTCTAAAAGGCTTAAAATAAATTTCTAATTCGGTTAAATCAGCATTGATTTCTCCATCTTTTACCTCCAATTTATTTTCTAAATCTAACTTAGAATCCTTAGCCATAATACTTCATTTTAATTTAAAAAAAGAAACACGCTAATTTAAATAAAATCAGCGTGTTTCCGTTACAATAAAAATCTAATTTTATTTACTCGTTGTGCATTTTGACTTTTTAAACTTACTGTTACGTAAGTTCAAGCCTGCCTGACGGCAAGGCAGGTAATTTTTGATAAAAAATTGTATTGAAAACGGTTTTTTTTTAAAGAAACCTATTCTCGATACTAATTTTAAGCCTAAAAAGGCTAAAATTCACTCGAATTGACGAAATTTTATCAAAAAAATGGATTTTTATTTATAATTTTTTATTCCATCTTTAAGCCAGTTATAAAACTCATCTACATCTGGAGTATATCCAACAGGATCATTTAAATTTTCTTCATTTTGATTAATTAAAACATAAAAAGGCTGTGCATTTGTTCCGTATTTAATGGTTTCCATTTCACTCCATTTCTGACCGATATATCGTAATTTTTTACCTGGATTTAACTTAGAATCTACCGCTTCACCTTCGGGTAATTTTCTTTTATCATCAACGTATAGTGAAATTAATACTACATCATTCTTTAAAATTGCCAATACTTTATCTTTTACCCAAACATTTTGCTCCATTTTTCTACAATTTACACAAGCTTTTCCTGTAAAATCTAACATTACTGGCTTATTTACTTTTTTTGCATAAGCCAATCCTTTATCGTAATCATTAAAAGTTAAAATATCATACGGAGCCATTAAATGAGCACCATCGGGTAGCTCGGAGATATTTTGATTGCCACCATTACCTAATTTGGAAAATCCTACTCCGTAAGGAGATTCACTATAATGTTGTGGTGGTGGAAATGCACTAATTAAATTTAATGGAGCTCCCCATAAGCCAGGAATCATATAAATGGTAAATGTTAAGGTTATTAATCCTAAACTTAATCTGCCCACTGAAATATGGTTTATAGGCGAATCATGTGGTAATTGTATTTTTCCAAAAAGATAAAGGGTTAACGTACCAAAAATGGCAATCCAAATGGCAATAAAAACTTCTCTTTCAAACCAATGTAAATCCAAAACTAAATCGGCATTTGATAAAAATTTAAAAGCTAAAGCAAGTTCTAAAAATCCTAGCACTACTTTTACGGTATTTAACCATCCTCCAGATTTTGGTAAGGAATTCATCCAACCCGGGAAAGCGGCAAATAGCGTAAATGGAATTGCTAATGCCAATGAAAAACCTAACATTCCAATGATTGGGCCAACTTGATTTCCTCCTGCTGCTGCTTGTACTAATAAGGTTCCAACAATTGGTCCGGTACAAGAAAATGAAACAATTGCCAAAGCTAATGCCATAAAAAATATGCCAATAACACCGCCTCTATCAGCCTCTGAATCTATTTTTGTTCCCCAAGAGCTTGGCAAAACAATTTCAAAAGCTCCTAAAAAGGAAATGGCAAAAATGACTAATAGCAAGAAAAATATAACATTGAACCAAACATTAGTAGAGAGTGCGTTTAATGCATCAGCACCAAAAATTGCACTTACTATTGTTCCTAATAAAACATAAATAATAACAATAGAAAGTCCGTAAATTATAGCATTTCTAATGCCTATTGCTCTAGTTTTACTTTGCTTTGTAAAATAACTTACCGTCATAGGAATCATAGGGAAAACGCAAGGTGTAAGTAATGCTGCAAATCCTGATAAAAATGCAATTATAAAAATACTTAATAATGTTTTATTGGTTTTCTTTTTAGTTGTTTTCTTTTCAGTTGTTTTTTCTTTTACTTGTTCGGTTTTAGCTATTGTATTATTAAAAACAGGAGTTGCTTTTGTAATAGCGGTATTTGAAGGAATTGAAAAGTTTAAATCAATGTATGATGGTGGTAAACAACTGGTATCATCACAAGTCATAAATTCTACTTCACCTTTAATTTTGATATTTTTATTCGTTAAAATTTTAATTTTCTGTTTAAACGTTGCTTTGTTTTCAAAGAATTTAATTTTCATATTAAACACCTTATCATTAATAGTATGCCCCTTATCTTCTGAAGGTTTGCCAATTAATTCAAAATCATTTGTTTTAGTAAAAGTAAATGCTGTTGGTATAGGTCCGTCTTCGGGTACAAATTGAGAGTATAAATGCCAGTTCTCTTCAATAGTGGCTGTTATTACTAAATTATAAGTGTTATCTGATATTTTTTCTGTGGAAGTTTTCCATTTTACAGGATTGTAGATTTGGCTGAAAGCAGTAAGGCTAAACAACACAAACACAAATAATAATAGATTTTTTTTCATGTTTAAAAACTTAGTAATAAATTTATGATTTCAAATTTAAACAATAATTATAATTATGTCGTGTAAAGGGCTATTATCACTAAAAAATAAACGTTAAAGTTTTCTTAATAACTTTTTATTTTTGAAATACTGTTTCCATTTCTTCTAAGGTTTTTCCTTTAGTTTCAGGTATAAACTTCCAAACGAATACAATGATAATTATGATAAAGAAAGAGAACACAAAATAGGGTAACGCATGATTCCAAATACCTCCATCAATTTGCAATTTATTAGCATTGCTATCTACCATAATTGGGAAAGTTTGTGACACAAAGTAATTTGCTAACCATTGACCTGCAACGGCTATTGACATTGCTGCACTTCTTATTTTATTTGGAAATATTTCTGATAATATTACCCAAACCACAGGTCCCATAGACATTGCAAAAGAGCCAATAAAAATTAAAATTCCAATTAAACTTATAACACCTTCCGTTGGTGAAATTCCTGGTATTCCTGCTGAGTTTATATATGAATAACTACTAAAATACAAAGTGAATCCCATCATTAAAAACCCTATTAACATACCAAATCCTCCAATCATTAATAATGGTTTTCTACCAATTTTATCTACCGTAAACATAGCAATAAATGTAAATAGTAAATTAACCGTAGCTAACAGGATTTGTTGTTTTAAAATATCATCTTGTCCAAAACCTAATGCTTGTTCAAAAATATCTGCTCCATAATACAACACTGCATTTATTCCAGTAAATTGCTGTAAAACCGATAATACTGTTCCAATAATTACAATTGGCAGTAACGATTTTGTAAATACTGAAACTTTAGCTGATTTTATATCTTTATCTATGGATTCTTTAATTTCAGAAAATTCTTTTACTGCAATAGTTTCTCCATGAATTCTTTTTAAAATATTTTTTGCTTCAATCTCTTTGTTATTTATCATTAGCCATCTTGGACTTTTAGGCACAAAAAATAATAGGATTAAAAATAAAAATGCTGGAATTAATTCTGACCAAAACATTTGCCTCCAACCAAAAGAAATATTTTGAGCTTCAGTTAATTCATTTCCTATAAAATAAGTAGCTAAAAACACTACGAAAAATCCGATGACAATCGCTAATTGATAAAACGTTACCAAATTCCCTCGTTTTTTAGCAGGGGCAATTTCTGCAATGTACATTGGTGCATTCATAGAAGCAATTCCAATAGCTATTCCCCCAATAATTCTAAATATTACCAATAAGGTTGTGGATTGTGGCAACATACTTGGCAGTCCTGACCCCCAAGCAGATATTATAAATAATACAGCCCCAATAATCAATGATTTTTTTCGACCTACTTTTTTACTCAACAAACCTGCTCCTGCGGCTCCAACTAATGCACCTAACAATGCACTGCTTACTATAAACCCTTTTAATGCACCCGTTAGCTCAAAATATTTTGAAAAGTAAAATTGGGTACCGTTAATAACTCCAGTATCATACCCAAATAACAATCCTCCTAAAGTAATGACTATAGTGATAAAATAAATGTTTATTCGTTTGTTTGATATAGTAGTCATAATTTATTTTTTGAATGGATTTTGCACAATCATCTCCTAGTGCTAATTTAATATTTAAAACGAATTAATAGGTAACCATATTAATTGTAATAATAACTAAAATTTCACTTTTTAACCAACTTAAAAGTCGATTTTAAATTTGTATCGGAATTGGCTCCTACAAACACTTCAAAATCTCCTAGCTCTGCAACAAAATTTAAATTGCTAGTATAAAATCTTAAATCTTCAATAGTTAATGTAAATGTTATTTTTTTAGTTTCTCTTTTTTTTAAATATATTTTTTGAAAACCTTTTAATTCTTTTACAGGTCTGGTAATTGAACCTACCAAATCTCTTATGTAGAGTTGAACAATTTCTTTTCCGTTATAATTTCCAGAGTTTGTAACATTAACTGACACTTCTATAGAACTGTTTTTAGTCATTTTATGAGTATTTAAATGCAACTTACTATAACTAAACGTTGTATAACTTAGCCCAAAACCAAATGGGTACAATGGTTTGTTACTTTCATCAATATAATTTGAACGAAATTTTTCAAATTTCCCATCAGTATTCAGAAGAGGTCTTCCAGTATTTTTATGGTTGTAATAAATAGGAATTTGACCTACACTTCTTGGAAAAGTAGTCGTTAATTTTCCTGAAGGATTAACAGTTCCAAATAATACATCTGAAATAGCTAACCCTGCTTCACTTCCTGGAAACCAAACATTTAGTATTACTGGAATCGTTTTATTTTCTTCAACTAACACTAAAGGTCGGCCAGTAAACAAAACTAAAACAACAGGTTTCCCTGTATTATTTAATGCTTTAAGCAAATCTTTTTGTGCTTGAGGAATTGAAATATTTGTTCTACTACTACTTTCTCCACTCATTTCAGCTGACTCGCCTAATGCAGCAACTATAACATCTGCTTTTAAAGCAATTTTTACTGCTTCATCTATTATTTCTTTTGGATTTCTTTTATCTCTTGGAATTTCTTTTCCAAACATGGTAGCCCTTTTTTGAAATTCGGCATTATAATCTAAGTTACTTCCTCTAGCATACAATATTTCTGCTTTATTTCCAACTACAGTTTTTAATCCGTCTAGAAAGGAAATTGATTTTGATTGATCAGTTGCAACGCTCCAAGTACCAGCCATATTTACACGAGTATTTGCTAATGGTCCAATGAGTGCTATTTTACCTGACTTTTTTAAAGGAAGCAATTGATGTTCATTTTTTAATAATACCATTGATTGAGAAGCTACTTTTCTAGCAAATGCCCTATTTTCTTTGGTGAAAATTTGCGTTTTAGCTCTAATACTATCACAATACTTATAAGGATCTTGAAATAATCCTAATTCATATTTAGCCTTTAGAATTCTTTTTACTGCTGTATTAATTTCTTCTATGGAAATTTTATTTTCATTTAATGATTTTTTTAAAGTAGTTAAAAATCCTTCGCCCACCATATCCATGTCCACTCCTGCATTTATTGCTAGAGTAGAAACTTTTTGTAAGTTACCCATACCATGAGCAATCATTTCGTTAATACCTGTATAATCTGAAACCACAAAACCTTTAAATCCCCATTGTTTTCTTAACAAATTTGTAAGTAACCATTTGTTCCCTGTTGCAGGAATACCATCAATTTCATTAAATGAAGCCATTACTGAACCAACTCCTACATCAACTGCTGCTTTATAAGGTGGTAAATACTCATTATACATACGGATTTTACTCATATCAACAGTATTATAATCTCTACCAGCTTCAACAGCACCATACAAAGCAAAGTGTTTAACACAGGACATAATGGTATTATTTTGTGTTAAATCTTTTCCTTGATATCCCCTTACCATTGCTTTAGCAATTTCACTACCTAAATAAGGATCTTCACCAGCCCCTTCAGCAACTCTTCCCCATCTTGGATCTCTAGAAATATCCACCATTGGAGAAAAGGTCCAATTTAACCCATCAGCACTAGCTTCTATCGCAGCAATTCTAGCGGTTTTTTCTATCATTGAAATATCCCAAGAACAAGACAGTCCGAGCGGAATTGGGAAAGTTGTTTCATACCCATGAATTACATCCATTCCAAAAAGTAGTGGTATTTTTAAACGGCTTTTTTCAATAGCTATTTTTTGTACTTGTCTTATTTTTTCTTCTGATTTTATACTAAACAATCCTCCTACTTTACCTTCTTCTATTTTCTTTGCAATATCTGAGTTTTTGGCTTGACCCGTTATTATTTCTCCAGTGCTTGGTAAATTAAGTTGACCTATTTTTTCATCTAAAGTCATTAAATTTAAAATAGAATCAACTTTGACATCAAAGTTTGAAGCATTATTATTTTTTAATGATTTACTATTATTAGTACAATTGTTAAAAATTAAAACAGTAAGGATTATAATTATAATTTTGTTTTTTTTAACCATTTAGAAATAGATTAGAATAATTATCCGCATTTTATAATGATGAAATGCGGATAATTATGTGTGTTTTATAAAAATGTAAAATATAAATTTGATTAAATTCCTATGATTGCTTTGATTTGATTTTGGCTTAAAGCAACATTATATAATTTTAAATCATCAAGGTAACTGCTATCTGACAAATGCCCCCACTCTGTAAATCTAGGAGCTCCAGACATAATGGATAATACGTCACATCCTGTCCAATCAATGCCAGAAAAAGTTGATTGTGCTACTAACGCACCATCAATGTAAACTGATGCTTCAGTTGCTGAAATAGTTATAGCTAAATTAATCCAATTACCTGTAGTTGGATCTACATCAGCTGAAGCACCTCCATCAACCCATATATCGGTAGCACCATCACCAACGTTAAGTTTAAATCTTTGATTTCCATTGTCACCAACTTCGCGAAAAAATCTAAATCCGCTAGTTCTTAAATTTTGTACTGATGGGTAATTGGCATTATTAGTATCTTTAGGACTCATTACTAAAATTCCAGCTCGATCAGGATTATTGTTAATTTTATACCACATAGTGGCACTAAACTCAGGCGATGTTAATCCTGTTGTAGGAAAACTTAAATAAGAATCTGTAGCACCAGCATAAGCATCACTTCCTATTACACTTTCCCCAGCAAAACTAGGAGTACCTGTTATCGTTGGATCCGTATTACTAATTGCATCTCTATAATTAGCATCAAATAGCATATATAAAATTGGTGTTGGCACCACCACTTTTTCTTTAAATCGAACGTCATCAATATAGTAAATATCGGTAGCTGTACCATCCGTGGTGCCACCATTAAAAAATAAAACAACTTTATTTTGATTTTCGCTTGCTTGGTCGCTAAAGTCGAATGAATATTCTGCCCAATCGCCAACAACATCAATAGAACCCCAAACTTCCTTAGCAGGGGAAGTTCCTCCTTCTAGTTTTACTAATAAAGGAACTGCTCTAGTTGATAAAATCTTTATTTTTAAAATATTATTAGTTGACAAATCAATTGGACCTCCAAAATCAAATACTAACGCATCCCAGGCGTTTGTGCCATCATCTGTAACTTTAAGAACGGCATTACTAGGATTATTATTATTTACCATTGGGTTATCCACAATCTCATTTGCCAAAAAGCCTGGTATTGTAGTATTTTGTTGACAATTAAAATCGTTCATTACTGATAAATCTGGATTTACGCCACTACATGGATCTGTTAATTCAATAAATTTCAAATCATCCATATAATATATATCAGTGCCATCTGTATCTACTCCTGCATTAAAGAATAATACTATTTTAGTGTGATTTTCTGAAGCTTGAGAACTAAAATCGTAAGTGTATTCAACCCATTCACCTGTTTTAGTAATTTCAGCATCCTTTTCAATAGGCGTTGATGTGCCTCCTTCCAGTTTAACTTTTAAAGTACCGGTAACAGGTGCATTTACTTTAATGCTGAATACATTTTGAGTAGTTAAGTCAATTGGTTGCCCATAATCGATAATTACAGCATCCCAAGCTCCAAGTTCATCAATATATTTACCAGAAAATTTACTACTATTTACAGAAGATTTAAATGGTGTTGCTATAGTTTCAACTTCTGGAATGTCTTGATTTTGTTGACAATCAAAATCATTAACAATACTTAAATCAGGTGCAACTCCATTACAAGGGTCTGCTGTTGGTTCAAAACGAAGATCATCAATAAAATATTCATCTGAACCATTGGTTTCATTTCCCGCATTAAAAAATATAACAATTTTATTATGGTTTTGGTTAAATTGATCACTAAAATCAAAAGAATATTCAACCCAATCAGAAGTGTTTGTTATATTATTATCAATTTCAATAGGTGTGGATGATCCTCCTTCTAATTTAACTTTAAGTACACCTTCAACATGTGTTTTAACCTTTATTTTAAAAGTATTAAATGTTGATAAATCTATTGGAACTCCATAATCAATAATTAAAGCATCCCAAGGGGCAGCTGGATCTATATATTTACCAACAAATCTACTTTTATTTATACCAGACCGATCTGGATTAAAAACAGTTTCCACGTTATCTAAATCTACATTAGCCTGACATTCAAAATCTGTTATAATATTTGGTAATGCGACTACATCTGGATTATCACAAGGAACTGATTCAACATATTTATATGTGTTGATTTCTTCATTGCACGAACTAAAACTTAGCACAACTACTAAGGCCAATACTAAGCTTTTAAAATTAAACTTAAAGGTTTCCATAAATTTCGGTTTTATTGTAATTTAACAGTTATATTATATTTTAATTGATTAAATATTTGGGCTCGAAAACCCCAAATTTTTTAGGCCTTCCTTAACTTCAGGACAAGACATAAATAAATTCCATAATAATTTAGTTCTGTAATTTTCTATCATACCAATTATAGGCCCTTGGTCAATAGCTAAATAATTAGTTGAATACCAGTTTTCAGTTTTATTGAAGGCATCATAAAATCCATATTTCCCCCATAATTTACCATTATAATTATAATAGAAATTTCTCATTGCTTGCATAGAATATTTTGGCGTATATGGCATTGAAGACAATGCAGCAGTTGGTGAAATTACCCCTAAATCATTTGTTGGGCTATGTGCTGAATAGCCTCCATTATTATCACTTGCGGTTAATCCCCATGCTACAGAACTGTATCCTTCAAATCCTTTAGGATTTTTTATACAGTATTCGCGGTTTATTAAAGTATGATTTAAATTTTGATCCCAATAATTTGCATATTGATCAACTAATCCGTTGGGGTTGAGACCTAAAAAGGAATAATGTGCAAAAAATAGGGGGCCTCCCATTTCAGGTCCCAATTGAAGTCTCCATTTTTGATAATAAACCTTACCATTTATAAAATTATTACCTGAAGCCCATCCATTATGATAAACGGAAGGATTTATAGCATGAGTTATTGAAGAAGCAGCTAAAACATAAGTAATTAACGCTTCATTGTATCCTTTTAATTCGTGATTAATAGTCCAATTATATGTAGGAGACCAATGCCAAATAAGAATTTGTTTTCCGTTTGTGTACCAATCCCATTCAACGTCATTCCATAGTTTATTTATATTAGCTCTTAACAGTTTCTCCTTTTCATTATCTATATTAAAATATTGTCTCACAGTTAATAATCCTTGTATCATAAATGAAGTTTCAACAATATCTCCTCCATTATCCTCTGTAAAAAAAGGTCTTACTTTACCTGTACTAGCATAATACCAGTGAGGAAATGCACCATGAAAACGATCTCCATTTAATAAGAAATTAGTGATTTTCAATAATCTATCGACTCCTTGATCTCTGGTAATAAAATTTCTTTCAACTCCAACAATTATAGCCATTACTCCAAATCCACTTCCTCCGGTTGTAACTATGTTATTTGCCTCTCCACCATACGCTTCTGGGTTTGAGCGTTCCAATGCCATTCCGCTTGAAGGATTAGCAAAGTCCCAAAAATATTTAAAAGTGCTTTTTTGAACTAAATCCAACAAAGCCTCATCACTTAATTGATTATTAACAATAAGCGTGTCAATAGTTGCATCATTTTTAGAAGTACCACTTGAGCAAGAATTGAACATAATCATAAAAATGACAACGCATATTTTTGTTAGTATTTTTAGTGAATTTATCATTCTATTTTTTTTTGGAAAACAAAAGGATTAATGTTAATCCTTTTGTTTTTTTTATAATTTAGTATCCTGGATTTTGTTCTAATAATCCACCACTTAAATCAATTTGATTTTGTGGAATTGGGAATAATTCATTTTTGTTATCTACAAAGTTTTTCCCTTGTGCTCTTAATACTTCACCTGCTCTTCCTTGTCGAACTAAATCAAAATAACGATCGTGTTCAAAAGCTAATTCAACTCTTCGTTCTTTCCAAACTGCCATAATATCTACTACTGGAGCATCTCCTAATCCTGCTCTATGTCTTACCATATTTAAAGGTGTAGCAGCATCTCCGCCAACATATAGAGCTGCCTCAGCATTCATTAACAGCACTTCGGCATATCTTAAAATACGTACGTTTTTATTTGAATTCCAATCATCACCATCAAAGGTTTCATCTGTTTTACTTACATAAGCCTTTTGATTGTACATTGGGTTTGAAACTGTATTTGGAACCAATAGACCATCCCATAAAGTTTCTCCCCTAAAAATAATAGTAGCATCTCGTCTTGTATCTCCTGGCTCATAAGCATCTGCCAAGTCTTGGGTTGGCGTATTAAAGCCCCAGCCCCAGCCTCCAGCACCACGCGCACCTTGACTAAGACTATAACCTTGTACGCCTAAATTTGGTGTTTCACCTCTTGCTTGAATTTCAAAAATAGATTCTTCATTATTTTCACCAATTTCTCTCCATATTTCAGAATAGTCAGGGGTTAAGCTATAACCCATACCCATTACTTGATTGGTTAAATCAAATACTGCTTGCCAATTTTCTTGATACATATTAACCTTAGCCAATAATGTTAATGCAGCTCCTTTTGTTGCTCTACCAATATCATTCCCACTATAGGAGGCTGGAAGAACTTTAGAAGCTTCATCTAAATCTTTTATGATAAAATCATAAACTTCTTGTCTAGTTGCTCTTGTATTTGCGGCATTAATGTCATCTTGATTTTGAATATCTGGAACACTTTTTATCAATGGTACTCCTCCAAACATTCTAACTAACCTGAAATAAAAAATCGATCTTAAAAATTTAGTTTCTCCAATCAATCGTTGTTTTAATCCATCATCAATATCTAGATTAGGTAAGTATTTAAGGGCTTGATTTGCTCTTGCAATTCCTTGGTAATTATTTTCCCAAACTTCATTAAATGATATTGAAGTAGATGTAAATGTTAATGCATCTAATAAATCTTTATCTCCTCCGGTATCTCCTGGATCACTACCTTTATTTGCATCATCAGAAGTTATACTGCTAACCCCTATCCAAGAAAATGTACTCTCACCCCAATCTAAAAACTTATTATAAACTGCATTTACAAGTTCAGTAGCTGCAGTTGGGCTAGACAAAGCTTGTTCTGGTGTTTCGACAGATGGATTTACATTAAGAAATGCGTTGTCATTACAAGAAATAAAAGCAATTAGCATTAAACTTGTGATTAAAATATTTATATGTTTTTTCATTATATTAAAGTTTAAAAATTAATATTTAATCCAAATAGGTATGATTTAACTGATGGATATGCATCTAATTCAATTCCTGAGCTTCCCATAGGATCTCCATTTCCTGGTAATTCAGGAGTGAAACCTGTGAATTTTTTGAAAATAAATGGGTTTTGAGCTAAAGCATAAACCCTTATTTTTTGAATACCATCCATTATTTTTGGTAAAGTATATCCTATGGTAATATTGTTTATCCTAAAGTAATCGCCACTTTCTAAATAATATGAAGATGATAATGGAACACTATTGGAAGGTAGTGGATTTTCATTAAAGGTATTATTAGGTGAAAAAATATTGTCTGCAACTCTTTGTTCAATGTTTTCCCCTCCAAAACGTTGTGCTTTTTTACCATTATATATTTTGTTACCTGCATTTCCATAACCATCAAGATTAAAATCCCAATTTTTATAATTGAACCCTATATTAATTCCATAAAATGTTTTTGGTTGATAAGAACCAAAGAATTTACGATCTTGATTATCAATAATTCCATCATTATTTAAATCATTATAAATAAGTTCTCCTCTTTCATCAATACCAATTGCTTCTAGCAAAAAAAAACTTCCAATGGGTTCTCCTTCCCTAAGTAATTTAGTTACTTGTCCGTTATTAATAGAACCACCTGTTTGTTCAAATGCAAATTGATTTGTTATTTTCTCTAACTTATTACTATTAGAAGTTAAGTTTCCTCCAATATGATAACTAAATGAATCATTAATTTTATCAGACCAGTTTAATGAAAATTCTAATCCTTTATTTCTAACTTTACCAGCGTGAGTAAGGGTTGCTCCACTAGCCCCAAATGCTTGAGGTAAGCTAATAGGTAAAATTGCATTAGTATTTAATCTATTATAATAATCTATTACACCAACTAATTTATTATCTAAAACTGCAAAGTCTATTCCTAAATCAATTTCTCTAGTTACCTCCCAGCTAACATTTTCATCAATAATTGCTGTAATAGTTGAACCTGGGTAAACGGATTGATCATTACCAAACACATAGGAAAGATCAGAATTAAAAGTTAATTGATTTAAGGGAATATTTTGATTTCCCAATTCACCCCAACTACCTCTAATTTTTAAGTTATTTATGAAATCTACATTCTCAAAAAAATTCTCTTTACTTACAACCCAACCTAAACCAACGGATGGGAAATTCCCCCAGTTTCTACTTTTGTTAGCAAATACACTAGATCCATCTCTCCTTATCGTTGCTGTTAGCAAATATTTTCGCATATAGTTATAAGATAATCTAGCGAAATAAGATCGTAACGTTTTAACATTAGATTTTGAGCTGTTGGCAACATCTGTTCCTATATCTCCATTATTTAACGAAAATAAATTTTCATCAGTTGGCACATTATTTCTTACTCCTTGTAAAAATTCACTTTGACCTTTTTCTGTTGTTGTACCTAATACTAAATTAAAGTTATGATTGTCCTTAATTGTTTTGGAGTAAGTTAAATAAGCATCATAAACCCAATGGTATGAATTACTATTATTAACCGTTAACGTATTTAAGTTTGTTGAAGCAAAATCTAAAATTTCTCTATTAGGATCTCCATTTAAAAATGCTGCTAAATTATCATTAAAATTACGCGATTTACCGTAACTGCTTTCTATACCAAAACTGGTGTTTAATTTTATATTATCATTTATTTTATATTCTGCATTAAAATTTCCTTGTAATAATAAATTTTTAATCAAATTATTACTTAATGATAATTCTGCAGCAGGATTACCAACATTATTATATTGAGCTCCTGCATCATCAAAAGGAACTCCCCATCTACCAATAAATGCACCATCAGAGTATTTTACTGGAACTAAAGGAGATTGTTTATATGCGGTTGTAAATACCCCTTGTGGCTTTGGAGTAGAACGATTTAATGATAATGAAATGCTATGTTCAAATCTTAATTTTGGAGAAATTGTATAGGTTACTTTGTTTCTTAAATTTAATCTTCTAAAATCATCATTTAACAAAATTCCTTCTTCCTCATAATAATTTGCACTGAAAAAAGTTCTCGTTTTTTCATTTCCTCCAGAAATAGAAATATTTTGATTCATTACAGAACCCGTTCTTGTAATAGCATCAAACCAATCTGTATTATACGGTTGATCTTGAGAAAAACGATTTGTTCCAAAAGCTATATTTGAAAAATTAACAAAGCCCAAAGAGTTTGCCATTTTTACTTTACTTAAAACGTCTTTAGTTCCATAATAAGTTGAAACATTAATTTGCATTTTTCCTATCTTACCAGATTTAGTAGTAATAATTATTACACCATTAGCACCTCTACTACCATATATAGCAAGTGATGATGCATCTTTAAGAATATCCATAGATACAATATCATCACTATTAATATTATCAATTCTGTTTGTAATAATTCCATCAACCACATAAATAGGATTTCTACCAGCTAAAATGGTTCCAGTACCTCTAATGCTAACTATAGGAGAGCTTCCTGGAGCTGCAGAACTAGTAATTTGAACTCCGGCTGCTTTTCCTTGTAAAGATTGGACAGGAGTTAATGCTGGTTGCTTTAACAAATCGGCAGATTTAATACTTACTATTGAACCTGTTAAATCTCTCTTTTTACTTGTTCCATATCCAACAACAACAACTTCATCAAGCTGTTCATTAGATTGATTTAAAACAACATTTATTTCGTTGCTTAACCCTACCGTAATTTCTTTAGTTTGGAAACCAACATAACTAAAAACTAAAATATCATTTTGAGCAGTTTTAATAGAATAAATTCCATCAAAATCAGTAGTAACTCCATTTGTTGTGTTTTTAATTAAAACATTTACCGCAGGAATTGGCTCTCCATTAGATGAAGTAACTTTACCAGTTATTGTTCTTTCTTGTGCGAAAATTAAAAAAGGCAATAACAAAAAGGCATAAATTATTTTTGTTTTCATAAAATTAAATTAATGTTAAATTTTTATTAAAGATAATTCTAAAGAAGTTGTACAAAAAAAATCCGAATACGTTTTAGTTACGTCATTCTTAAAATAATGTTAAATAACGGGTATTGACGTAGGTATTTAGTGAAGTTTATTAACTATAATAAGGGACAATCTTTTAAATTGAAGTAGTGTTGACGTATTATTTTAGAAAGATTTATGATGTAAATTAATTAAAGTTTTGAAGAAATCCTCTCAAACTGTCGTTCTTATCTAAATTTAGTTTTCTTTTTAATCGATATCGTTGTGTTTCAATACCCCGTATAGATATGTTTAAAAGCGGTACAATTTCCTTAGTACTTAAGTTCATTTTTAAATAAGCACATATCCTTAAATCCCGTTGAGTTAAATTAGGGTAATTGGCTTTTAGTTTATTAAAATACTCTTCATGAACCTGATTAAAATTGTGTTCAAATATTTTCCATTCATCTTCATGTTTTACTGAACGGTCAATTTGTTTTAAAATCTTTTTAAAAGAATATTGGTTTGAAAAATTTTCTTGTTGATCAATTAATTCATTCTTTAATTTTAATAGCGTTTCATTTTTGTTCGCTAATGCCATTGCTGTATTCGCTAATTCCTTTCTTTTTAATAGTAATTCATTTTTAAGTGTTTCGTTTTTTATCTTAATTATTTCTTGTTCAGATTTTTTGCTTTGCTCATCCAACATTTGTTTTTGAGCATATTGAAACTCTTTCTTTAATATGTTTTGTTGTTTAATAGTTTTTCTGTTATTTATAAAATATAATAATGAACTAAATAATATAATTAAAAAAGTATATAACAAAAAACCAATATTTGACTTATACCAGGGGGATGATACTGTAAATTGAATTGGCAAAATAGTTGACTTTTTATTGTTAAAATCTACTGTTCTAATACTTAAATTATAATCACCATCAGAAAGGTTCGAAAACTCTAATAAGCCATTTTTAAACTTTATCCAGTTTTCATTAATGTATGAATTTGACAATTTATATTCAAAATTATGTATTTTAAACATTGAAGAAGACACTTCAATTTTTAGGTCATTCTTTCTAAAAGGGAGCGTAATATTTTTTGTGTCTAAATCTAATTCTTTACCGTTTAAAACAAGTTTAACCATATTTGGTTTTTGTAATACCTCTTTTTTTGTAATATTTTTGGTATTTATAACCATAAACCCATCATACAAACTTAGAGCATAAGTAGAATCACTTATTTTCGATACATTCTCATTTCCACTGATAAGTCTTTTACTAAAATATTCTACCGGTATAGAAATGGATTCATTTCCTTCCAAAATTGGAGTATATGTAATGGCATTTCCTATTTTAAAGAAAAGTTCATTTATTTTGTCTTCTGAAATAATATAACTATTATTAGAAAACTTATTACTTAAAAGAGTATAGGGTACAATGCTGTCGAGCAAGGGTTCATATTTTTGCCATCCTTTAATAGTGTGAAAAGCAATCGTATTTTTTATTTTATGGATACGAACAAAATAATCTGACCAAAGTCCTTTTTTGTTATAATTAGTGACTTGCTCAATACTATCATAAGCACTATTAAACTTAATTTTAAAAAGCCCTCTGTTTGCAAGACCAGCCCAAGCTGTATGTTCATCTTCAAATTCTAAAAACCGTATTGGACTTAATATTATTCCTAGATGTTTTGGTGTCCAAATACCATTTTCTTTTTTATAACGCACAAGACCTGCATAAGTACCTTCCATATATATATTTGTATGTTCAGGTACTTTTTTAATAACCCAACCACCTGTAAAATTACTAATTAATTTCAGTTGCTTATTTTCAATAATATATGTTCCGTTATTATGACCACAGAACAATTTACCATCAATTTCTTTTAAATACCAAACTTGACCTTGAGATCCTTTTATAAACTCAACTTTATGTTCTTTATTTATAAAATATAAACCCGTGTTACTTCCCAAATAAATAGTGTTTTTATAGTTAATAACGTCATAAACTGCTCCCAATCTTCCAGATCTATCATTATAAAAAAAATTGGGTGTATTTAAATCAACAAAGGCAATGCCATTATCTAAGCTCAGCCAAAGTTCATTTGTATTTGATAAACACTGTCCTAAAATAGTATTATTTAATAATCCTGTTTCTTTATTAATATTAAATAAAACTTTACCCGATTTAGTAGTTATATAGATTCCGTTTTTGATAGTTCCATAAATCAAGTTTCCTGAAGGTAGTTGTGAAAATCTGTTTAATTGAAATTTTTTAATCAGACCATTTATTTCTGTGTTTAAAGCAATTAATTGATTGTTTTTAAGAATGAAAATACCATTTAAAGCTGTATTAATAAAAAGTTGATTATTATTCTGATAAATATTTACTATTTTGACATTAGATAATATTGAAGAATTAAAATACGGTTTAAGTTGTTTGTTTTTGTAAATAAAAATTCCATCTCCTAATGTAGAAACCAATAATTTATTTTTAACAACATCACAAGACATAATGGTTGACCCTGTTTCAAATCGAGAAATTTTACCGTTTTCATAAATATAAATATCTAAAAACGATCTAAACACAATCGCATTTTTATACTTTATTATTTGCCAGTAGGCTTCATTTCTATGAATATTTTTTATACCTAACTCTTCTATTAAAGAATAATATTTTAATGCCCCTTTGGCATTTCTTTTAAAATAACCAAATTCTTCATAGGAGCCAACATAAATTCTTTTTTTATCTACAAAAACTGTTCTAACTATGGTTTCATTAGGCATTTTCCATAAATTCCAATGAACTCCATCAAATTCTAAAAGGCCACTATTATTTGCAACATAAATTCTACCGTCTTCAGATTTTTTAATATCCCAATTTTGATTACTCGATTTGTAATCAGTAGTAGTGAAATTTTTAAGATAATGTGAGAATTGAGCACTAATTATTTGAATATTGAAGAATATTGCTATTAAAAAAAATATTTTTTTAAACTTTGGTGACATCAATTTAAACTCCTGTTTTTTAATTAACAAATTTAAGTGAATATTTTAGAAACGGATTTTTTGCTCTAATATAAATTTATTGAGTTATTAACATAAATTCCGTGTCTTGTTGTCAATCAATAAAAAGATATGTCAGAATTTATAGGAGTAAATATACTAAACTTTGTAAAAGAATTACCAAATGATGATGCTTGTAAAGCCTATTTAACAAAAATAAAATGGCGAGATGGTTTTAAATGTACTAAATGTGGGAATACAAAAGAGTGTGAAAAATCAGGATATAAGTATCATTGTTATTCTTGTGATCATGTAGAAAGTGCCACAGCAAATACGCTATTTCATAAGGTTAAATTTGGTCTTCACAAAGCATTTTGTATCGTATTTGAGATGAGTACTAGTAGTAAGAGTTTGTCAAGTATTCAAGTCGGAAAACGCTATGGAATAAGTCAGACAACCTCATGGTTTTTTATGCAAAAAGTTAGAAAATCAATGGAGAGTAGTAAAAAACATTTTTTATCAGAACTAGTTCATGTTGATGAATTTACTGTTGGCAGAAAAGAACAAGACAAACAAGGAAGAAGTTACGATCCAAAAAAGAAAAAGGCAATTATAGCAGTAGAACTAACAGATAAACATAGAGTTAAGAGAGTTTATGTGAAATCAATAGATGATTATTCATCTAAATCATTAATTCCTATTTTTGAAGAACACATTGATACCTCTGCCAAAATATTTACAGATAAATGGAGAGGATATGAACCTTTAAAAGAGATTTGTAATATCACGTAAATAAAAAGTAATAATGAGCTTTTATACTTTTCTCAAACCAATTTTTATATTCAAATAGCTTAAAAACCAAAAAATCCCACTAATTTAATTAACAGGATTTTTTTTAAGTACCTCGAGTGGGAATCGAACCCACACTCCCGAAAGAACTGGATTTTGAATCCAGCGCGTCTACCAATTCCGCCATCGAGGCTAATAAAATGGATTGCAAATTTATAAATAATTTTTATCTAAAACATAAAAACTTAACTAAGTTGTTTAAATACTCTGTAAATAATTCTAAATTTGCACACAAGAAACAAAAAAACAACACTAATTAACAACCAACACAACAAAAAAATGGAAGAACATCTTTTAGAACCTAAAATTTTTGCCTGTGAACAAAGTATTGAATTAGCAGAAAAAATTGCTAAAAGTTATGGAACTAAATTAGGAAATGTTGATATTTCACATTTTAGTGATGGAGAATTTCAACCAGCTTTTGTAGAATCGGTTAGAGGACGAAGAATTTTTATTATAGGTTCTACTTTTCCAAATGCAGATAATTTAATGGAATTATTACTTATGCTTGATGCCGCTAAACGTGCTTCAGCTCGTCATATTACAGCAGTAGTTCCTTATTTTGGTTGGGCTCGTCAGGATAGAAAAGATAAGCCACGCGTTGCTATTGGAGCTAAATTAGTAGCTAATTTATTGCAAACAGCAGGAGCAACCAGAATTATGACGATGGATTTACACGCAGATCAAATTCAAGGTTTCTTTGAAAAACCTGTTGACCATTTGTTCGCTTCCACTATATTTTTACCTTATATTCATCAATTAAAATTAGATAATATTACTATTGCATCTCCTGATATGGGTGGCTCAAAACGCGCTTATGCATATTCTAAATTTTTAGGAAGTGAAGTGGTAATTTGCTATAAACAGCGTTTAAAAGCAAACGTAATTTCATCTATGGAATTAATTGGTAATGTAAAAGACAGACATGTAATTATTGTAGATGATATGATTGATACTGGTGGAACTTTAACAAAAGCGGCGGACTTAATGATGGAAAAAGGAGCGTTAAGTGTAAGAGCAATTTGTACGCATCCAATACTATCTGGTAATGCTTATGAAAAGATTGAAAATTCATCTTTAATTGAATTAATTGTTACAGATACAATTCCTTTAAAAGAAACAAGTTCTAAAATAAAAGTTGTATCTTGCGCCCCTTTATTCGCTGATGTAATGTATAAAGTACAAAACAATACATCTATAAGCGGACAATTTTTAATGTAAATAATAAATAAATAGAATAAATGAAATCAATTACAATCAAAGGATCCAAAAGAGAAAGCGTAGGCAAGGTTGCTACCAAAGCCTTACGTAATGCTGAAAAGGTGCCTTGCGTATTATACGGAGGAGATAAACCATTACACTTTTCAGCTGACGAAATTTCGTTCAAAAAATTAGTGTACACTCCAAACGTTTATACTGCTAAGATTGAGTTAGACGGCGAAACTTATAATGCTATTTTGCAAGATATTCAATTTCACCCTGTAAGTGATAAAATATTACACGTAGATTTTTATCAATTATTTGATGATAAACTAGTGGCTATGAATATTCCAGTAAGATTAATTGGGAACGCTCCAGGAGTTTTAAATGGTGGTTCATTACGTTTTCCAATGCGTAAATTGCACGTTAGAGCTTTACCAGAAGATTTACCTGACTTTATAAATGCGGACATTTCAGAATTAAGAATTGGAAGTAAAGTATATGTTACTGAGTTAGAAAATGAAAAATTCACAATACTTCACCCTGATAATACTGTTGTTGCACAAGTTAGAACTGCACGTGCTGCTATAGAAGACGAAGTGGTTGATGAAGAAGGAGCTGAAGGAACTGAAGGAACTGAAGAAGGAGCAACTGAAGAAGGGGCAACTGAAGCTACTGAATAGTAAATCCTTTAATAAGATGTAAAAAGCGTTGTTAATTAACAACGCTTTTTTTATTTTTAGAAATTAGGTTGGGTTTTCTTACTTTTGTGTTATGAATTTTATTAGTTTACTTAAAAAAATATTCCTTTTAAAAAAAGAAAAAACTACAGCAGATGATCTTATGAAAAAATTCTTAATTGTTGGCTTAGGAAATATTGGTGATAACTATCAAAATACCAGACATAATATTGGATTTACTATTTTAGATGAATTGGCTAAAAATAAAGAGCTAAATTTTGAAAATGAAAAATTAGGAGCAGTTTCAAAATTTAGATTTAAAGGAAGAACTTTTGTACTTTTAAAGCCCTCAACTTACATGAATTTAAGTGGAAAATCAATTAAATACTGGCTTACTAAAGAAAATATTCCTTTAGAAAATTTATTAATTATATGTGATGATTTGAATTTACCTTTTGGTTCAATTCGTGTAAAAGCTAAAGGAAGTGATGGTGGTCACAATGGTTTAAAAGATGTAAACGCTATTTTACAAACTCAAAAATATGCACGATTTAGATTTGGTGTTGGTGCAGAATTTTCAAAAGGGAAACAATGCAATTTCGTTTTAGGAGATTGGAGTTCTGATGAATTAAAATTATTACCAGAACGCTTAACAAAAGCAACAGAATTAATAATTTCTTTTGGTTTGGCTGGCTTAAATAATACCATGAATGCTTTTAATGGAAAATAAACTACACTTGATCTGAAGCAAACCATTCAGCATGAGATGTGCCAGTTTCCTGTAATTTTAACGAATGTAATTTAACGGTATCTGGTAATTTATTTTTAATTTTCTTAGCAAAATCAATCAACATCATTTCGCTTGTAGGTTGGTAATCTACTAAGATTATATTATGCCCTCTTTTTTGTAATTCATGAGCCAATTCTATATGTGGTGTGTTTTGGTTAAAAACAGTAGCATGATCAAATTTATCTACAATTTCAGAAGCTACAATTTTCTTTAAATCACCAAAGTCTATAACCATTCCATATTTAACATTAGTAGCATCTTTAATAGGCATTCCTATAACCGTAACTGATAATTTATAACTATGACCGTGAACGTTTTTACATTTTCCATCATAACCATATAAAGCATGACCTGTTTCAAAAAAGAAATGCTTTGTAATTCTAATTTTTCCCATTGCTAATCGTCTAAATCCTTTCTATTTTTTAATCTGTAATAAATAACATAAGCCAATATTACAAGTAATACAAAAGGCAAATATGTACCAATAACTACTCCTATTTGATAATTACTATCAGGTGAATTTTTTAGCTTTTCTTCTATATTAACTTGTGTTAATAAACTAATACTAGATAAGAACATTTTTATTTTTTAAATTTTTCTAAGGCGTTTTTCGTGAATTCTGAAAGTACTAATTTACCACTTATTTCTGCTCTTTCCTTTAATAATAACTCCCAATTTTTTGAATTACTCCAAAGTACTTTTTTCATTTCAGTTAATGCTTCTGGATTATATCTTGATAATTTTAATGCCAAATCATCCACTTCAATATCCATTTCTTTAATGGTTTCAAAAACACGAGCAAATAATCCTTTTTGTTGTGCCCAATAAGCCGTTTTCCAATGGGTAGCATCTAAGGTTAATTCACTTAAAGCAGCAACTCCAATTTTACGTTCAACAACTGGAGCAATTACAAAAGGACCAATCCCAATAGTAAATTCAGAAAGTTTTATTGACGCTTTTTCTGTGGCAAAGCAATAATCGCAGGTAGCTGCCAAGCCAACACCACCGCCAACTGCTTTTCCTTGAACTCTTCCTATAATTAATTTAGAGCAATTTCGCATTGCGTTTATTACATTTGCAAACCCTGAAAAGAATTTTTTACCTTCATTTAAATTTGAAATTGCCTTTAATTCATCAAAAGAAGCTCCCGCACAAAAAGTAGTATCTTTTTCACTTTTAAAAATAATTACATAAACCTCATTATTTTTACTTAACTCATCAAAGGTTTTAGCCAAACGCAATAAAAGCTCGCTTGGCATAGCATTACTTGACGGGTGATAAAACTCAACTGTAGCTATGTTGTGCTGAATATTTGTATATAGACTTCCGTTGCTCATAAGGTTCAAAGTTACGTGTTTTTATGTAAATATTTTCGTTTAAATTTCACCATTAAAATTCCTGCTCTAAGTAACATCCAAACGGTAAAGGCAATCCAAATTCCGTATAATTTTAAATTAAAATAATCAGTAATTAGCAATACTGGTAAAAACCCTAAGAATGTAGCGAATATTAATAAATTTCGAAGTGTTGCCGCTTCAGCCAATCCTTTAAAAATTCCATCAAAAACAAACGCAATTGCATTGATTGGTTGCATTACTAAAACAATCCAAAAAATGCTATAAAACAATTTAAGAACTTCGGTTTCTTGAGAAAATAATTTTCCAATTGAAAAATAAGTTAGTCCGCAAACTAAACTTAATAAAAGGGAAACTATAATTGAATATCGACTAAGTTTTATACTTAATTTCCACATTTTTTTATAATTTTTTTCACCTAAAAGCTTTCCTGAAACAATATTACCAACACTAGCATAGCCATCAATAAAAAAGGCAAAAAACAACCATATTTGAAATGCAATAGTTTGAGCTGCAATATAGAATTCTCCGTATTTAGTAGCATAGGAATTTGCCAAATATAAAGCTACGTTTAATGAAATAGCCCGAATAATTAAATTAAAACTTATAGATAATAAATTTTTAATTTCTTTATTAAAAGGGAAGGTGATTTTTAAACTAAATGGTGTCTTTTTAATGATTAAGATTAATGCAAAAATTGCCATAACAGCTTGTGAAATAACACTTGCCCAAGCCGCTCCTTCAACATTCATTGGATTTATAAAGCCTTCTATTCCGTATACTAACATAAAATCTAATCCAACGTTTAAAGTTGCTCCAACAATGCTTACCATCATTGGCCAAAAAGTGTTTTGTAATCCTCTAAAAATACCAAATACCGAAAACACAAATAAGGTTAATGGAAAACCTATAGCTCTAATTTTGTAGTAGGATACTGCATAATTTAAAATTAATCCGTTGGCGTTGTACAACTGAAATATTTCTGTTACAAAAAATAGCGTAACCAAATAAATGATAATACTTACTAATAAATTAATTCCAATAATTTGTGCTGGTAAGGTTGCAATTTCATTTAATTTTTTTGCACCTAAATATTTAGAAATAGTGGCTGAAATAGCAGAACGTGTTTGAGCTAAAATCCAAACCAAAGCAGAAATAAAAGAGCCTGCAATACCAACTGCAGCCAAAGCTGCTGTTGGGTGGTTTTGAATATTACCTACAATTGCCGTATCAGTAATAGAAAGTAATGGTTCAGCAATTCCTGAAATAATTGCGGGAATGGCAAGTTTATTAATTCCTTTAAAAGATATATTTGACTCTTTGTACATTTACATTGAAATCTTATTTTTTTCTAATGAAGTCAATACTTTTTTGAACAGCTTCTTCTAAATGAATTGGCATTTTTGGTTGATTCCAAGGTTGAGTACATCCTAAAGAATGATTCATTTCATTTATAAAAACAAGTTCACTTTTAGGATTCCAAAGGTGCAGATTTTTTGCTTCTTGAGGTAAAACAACTTCATCCTTTTCTCCATGTATAATTAAATATGGAATGTTTAATTTTTGAACTGCCTTTTTAATGGTTAACCGATTTTCATTATCTTTAAAATTTTGATAAAACTGATATAAATGTGGCATTTTTTGATGCGTTCTAGTATTTAAAATATAGGCTATTCTATCCTTTTTCCATTGTTCTAAAGCTTCGCCTTTTGGAAAACGAGAACCAAAATCAGAAACTGAACTCCAAGTAATTAATTTAGTGATTTTTGAATTCTCAGCAGCTTTAATAATTATTATTCCGCCACCTCTGGAATGTGCAATTAATGTTATGTTATTAGGATTTAATTCTTCCTTAAATTCATCATTTTCCGATACAGAGTTTATAACATCTTCCAAATCATCAAGTTCAATGGTGAAATTGTTTTCTCCAAAAGCATCTAAATCAGGAAAATCAATTGGGTTTTCAAACGTTCCTCCATTATGTGAGAAATTAAATTTAACAAAAAACATATCGTTTTTTGCAAATGTTGATGCTGCTAAATTCCAAGCACCCCAATCTTTATAACCTTTATAACCATGGCAAAAAATTACTATTGGTTTTTTTATGTTATTTTCTTTAAAAAAGAAATCAGTAATTATTGGCTTTTGATGATGCGTGCTTTTAATAATTTTATTTTTAATAATATTCATAAGGCTAAAAAGGTAAGTCTAAATTTTCTATAAATGGATTTTTAGGATTTAAAATGGCTTTAATTATTTCTTTTATTTCAATCATAAAATCTGCAATTTTTTCATCGGTAACTTCATAATCTTTACTTCTTCCTGCGGCAAAATTAATTTTTAAAAATCCTTCATTTAAGTTTTTAAAAGAAATAATACCACTTTCCATAGGTGAATTATTTTTTTTAAAAGTTTGTTTATACAAAAAGGAATACAACATAACCTGCATGGCTTTAGTGTATTTGTAATTGTCTTTTATCATTGAAAAATCTGGTAGTTTTAAATCGCTTGAAATTACTTTTCCCGTTTTATAATCTACAATTCTAACCACCCCATTTAACTCATCAATTCTATCGGCAGTACCTATAATTTTAATAGAATAATTAATTCCTTTAATTTGGATTTCAGAAGCTAAATCCGTTTCTATTTCTAATATTTTTAAGGTATTTCCTTCTTTGATTAATGTCAATTCTTTTTTTAGAAAAAGTTGAATTTGATTTTTAGCTACTTCGTAAATCAACTTATTTTTACCAATTTCAATAGTCCCTTTTTTGTAATATATTTTAAATTGTTTTTTTAATAATTCCGCTACTTTTTTTTGCATTTCGGTTATATGCTGTACCGTTAAAAAAGTATTTAAATACGGTGAGTATAAATCTTTTAAAGTTTCATGAATTGCAGTTCCCATAGTATTGGCTGCTATATTTTCATCTACATTATCTTTATCATAAATTTTTAATATTTTTTGTTCATAAAATTGAATAGGATTATAAATATAACTTGCTATGGCAGAAGGGGAAATACCTTTTGAAAAAAAATGTTTAAGTTTTTGTTGAATTTCTTCTGTTTTTTCTATTTGTATTGGTGCAGTTTTTAATGATTTAACTTTTGGACTTACCGTGCTGGTTTTAATAAAGGGATATTTGATTTCTAATTGTGTTAAAAATCTACTTTTTTCGCCACCTCCATAACCATCATTTTCTGTATTATAGAGTAGATAAATATTTTTAGCTCGCCATAATAATCGTTGAAAGTGATATGAAAAAATAGCATCTTTATCTTGATAAGTTGGTAATCCAAAATGCACCTTAATATCAAAAGGAATAAAGGAAAATTCGTTTTTACCTCCTGGCAAAACGCCTTCATTTACAGAAGTAATAATTACATTTTCAAAATCTAAAGTTCTGGTTTCAAGCATTCCCATTAATTGTAAACCTTCTAAAGGTTCGCCTTTAAACGAAAGTTTTTCAACCTTTAATAATTGTGTAAAAAATTGATAAAATGTTTTTAAATCGGTAATATATCCATACAAATTATTTAAACTTTCAAGCTGTTGAAAAATTTGATAAAATCGATATAAATATTCCTTTTCAAGTCCAACTACATCTTGTTTTAATTTTTCAATTAAAGTTTTACAAACAATTATTAATTGAGAAACAGTATCAATTTTACCAAAAATTAAAGTTAATTCAGAAAATTGCAACTCGTTTTCATTAGAAATACTTTCTGTTAAGGATTTTAGATTTAGGAAAATTGCATTTTCAGTATTTATTTTTGATTTTAATTTAGCTATTATTTTTTCACATTTTTTACTTAAAACTGAATTTGATAATATGTTTAAAACATCTTTATAATAAAATTCTTGTTGTTTAGTTTTTCCTAATTTATCCTGATTTAAATGTAATTTAAATAGGTTTAAAAATAAATTAGCTAAAGGAATATCTTTTAACGGATAGCCCATAGTAATGTTTATTTTTTCTACTTTTTCAGGTAACGAATTTAACGTAATGTTTAATAAGTTTTCATCTGCTAAAACAACTGCTGTTTTTGAATAATTATTAAATTTTTCTAATAATTCCCCTACCAATTTAATTTGAGAAATATTTTTTGGAGCTCCTATTAATTCGATATTTTTATTAGAAAAAGAATTTTTATTAATCCATAAAAAAGGATGATTTGTGTAATATTTCCATGTAGTTTTATATTTTCGTAAAAAATATCCTGCTTCATTTGTAGTCTCAAAAAAAGAAGCATCGGCATCCCAATAAATTGAAGCAATACCTGATTGCAATAATTCTTGAACCAATTTTTCTTCTGCCCCATTTAAAGCATTAAACCCTATAAAAACCGTGTGTGAATTTTTGTTAATATTTATGTAATAAGGTAAATTTTGAATTGCTTCTCTATAAATAAGTCCTTGATATCCGAACTTATTTTTTTGTAATCTTTGATAAAATGCTTTATAAATTTGATGTAAATATTTAAAGAAATGTAAATAATTAACAGCTAATTCACTAGGTTTTTTATTTTGAAACCATTTGTTTAGCTGTTTTACATCGCTTAAATTAGTAAATAATTGTTCTGCGTTTATAAGATAACTATCTACTTCATTAAAATCATGTAAAACAGTTGTTGCCCACTGAGAAAAAGAGCTAAATTCTTCTAAATTTTCTTTCGGAATAACTTTTTTGTAAACACTATAAAATTCAAATAATAATTTTGTGTTATCTATTATATTTATACCTGCTATTTTTTGAATGTACTCTTCAATACTTACAATTTCAGGCAAAAATGATGCCTTTGAACTATTTTTTAACAGTTCTTCTTTTAGAAATACACAAGCCCTTTGGCTTGGCATAACAAGTTGTAGTTGATTATTAATTTGATGATTTTGTAAAATTTCTTTTACAACGTTTGTAATAAATGAAGCCATATAATTTTTTAAACCTTAAAAGTAAAAAAGCCATTTCAATTGAAATGGCTTTTTTATAATTATTTAGTAGTTTTAATTAACTATTTTTATTTCAACTCTTCTGTTTTTAGCTCTTCCTTCTGCTGTATTATTTGGAGCTATAGGTTTTTTTTCACCAAACCCTTTAACGCGTAAGTTTAATTGATTAACACCCGTAGAAATTAGATATCCTAATATTCTGTTAACTCTTTTAAGTGATAATATTTTATTATACTCCTTTGAACCAACGTTATCAGTAAATCCTTGAATTTGAAATTTTAAATCTTTATGTTTTTTCATTAACTCAGAAACTTCATTTAATTGTTTATCATATTTAGAACTGAACTTATCTGTACCTGAAATAAATAAAATATTACTTGTTATTTTAGTTAGCTTAGCTTCTAAATCTTTTTTAATATCTGGGCATCCGTTATTTGTTTTTGTTCCTATTTCATATTTACAATGGTCTAATTTATCAATAACTCCATCTCCATCCGTATCTGGCTCAGGACAACCTCTGTTTGATAATGGTCCAGCTATTTTTGGGCAAGCATCTCTTAAATCAATAATTCCATCATTGTCTGTATCTGGGCATCCATTATTTTTTAAACTTCCTTTTGCATACAAACATTTATCTAATTTGTCGGTTACTCCATCTCCATCTGTGTCTGGGCATCCACTTAATGCTTTTAATCCATAAACTTTTGGACACTTATCTTCTGCATCTGAAATTCCATCTTCATCTGTATCTGGACAGCCATTAAATTCTTTTAATCCAAAAACTTCTGGACATTTATCATTTTTATCATAAATACCATCATCATCTTCATCATACCCACCAAATTTATACATGATACTTATTGAGTGTTGAAAATGAGGATACGAACCATTATTAAAAAAGTGTTTATAAACAGATTGTACTTTTACTCCTAAGTTTTTATATAGCCAAACTTTAGCCCCTAAACCACTGTTAAATGAAGCATAGTTTTTGAACTGAATACTGTTAGCTATATTATTCCCTTTTGCATTAAAACCTGATCCAGCTACAGCATAAGGCTCAAACCATCCTGTTTCCCCTATAATTTTATTGATATTATAAATTAAGTTGGCATCAATTGCAAAATAAGATACGCTTTCAGCTAATTTAATTGAACCCACTTTATCAATTTTATTGACACTAACAGCTAACTCTCCACTAAAACTTTCGTTAATATACCGTCCTAAACTTAGTTTTGTAGGTGCAATAACATAATTGTAGTGATTATTTAAATTAAAAAATTGATCATACCACTTCGTTGGAACACCAGATTCTGAAGTCATTCCTTGTATATTTGTAGGGTAAAAATCAACAAAATTCACACCAAAACTAATTAACCATGGATTATCCTTGTCTTGAGCTTTTATAGGAATAATAAATAAAAAAAGTAATGCTAAAATTAAAATTCTTTTGGGTAAAATATTCGTTTTCATAAGATTAGTTTTTACTAATTTAAGTGGTTATATTTTAATCTCAAAAAAATAATTAAAAAAAAAGCCATTCGTTAACGAATGGCTTTTTTTTTATATTAAAAGGTTAATTTAAACTATTTTACTAATTTAATTTCAACTCTTCTATTTTCAGCTCTACCAGCTCTTGTTCTATTTGAAGCAATTGGATTTGCTTCACCATAACCTTTTGCAGTTAAGTTGTTTGAAGAAACTCCTTTAGATACTAAATAATTTTTAACAGCATTAGCTCTATCATCAGTTAACTGTAAATTACGTTTAGCACTTCCTGTACTATCTGCAAAACCTGAAATTGAGAACTTAGCGGTTGGATATTTTGTTATAATAATAGCTGCTTCATCTAAAAGAGATGCAGAATTGTTTTTAATATTTGATTTACCAGAATCAAAATAAACAGTTTTAAATAACTCTTCTAATTTAGCTACTTCAACTTGAGTAATTACTGGGCAACCATTATTAGAAGCAGGACCTGCAATATCAATACAATGATCATCTTTATCTAATACTCCATCTTTATCAGTATCTGGCCAAGGGCATCCTTTGTTTGCAGAAGGACCTGCAACTTGAGGGCAAGCATCATCTTTATCTACAACGCCGTCACCATCTGTATCAGGACAACCTTTATTTGCTTTAGATCCTTTTACATTTGGACAAGCATCATCTTTATCAGCAATACCATCACCATCTGCATCTGGACAACCGTTTAATGTTGCTAAACCAGCTACATTTGGACAAGCATCTTCTGAATCAATAACACCATCGTTATCAGAATCTGGACAACCTTTAAATTCAGCTAAACCAAATACTTCTGGACAAGCATCTTCATTATCATAAACGCCATCTCCGTCAGTATCAGTACCTCCAAATTTAACAACTATACCTGCTGAATGTTGGAAGTGTTGCACAATTTTGCTATCAAATGTATGTTTGTATTTTGTTTCGATAGTAAATCCTATATTTTTAGTAACCCAAATGTTAATTCCTAAACCTCCATTAAAAGTACCTGTTCCTAAATCGTGACCTAACCAAGTATAACCTCCTCCAACAGATGCATAAGGTTCAAACCATGTAGATTCTCCAAATAAATTATATAAATTGTACTTAACGGCACCATCTACTCCATAATAAATCAAATCACGAACATTTATGTCTCCATCATGTTTAATTTTATTTAAAGTTCCTGCAACCTCAAATGTAAATCCATCATTTAAGTATCTGCTAACTGTTATTTTACTAACAGATGGAAGAATGTTATAATGAGCATCTGCGTTTGCAAATTCATTAAACCATGATCCATGCCCTGTTAAACCAGGGTTTGTTGGGTAAAAATCTACCGCATTTACACCAACACCAACAGCCCAAGGGTTGTTTTTATCCTGTGCATTTACATTGGATAAACCTGTAATTAATAATAAAGCCAAAATGGCTACTTTAAAGTGTTTCATTTTTTAAAAATTTAAATTTAATGTTCTTTCTTTATATAAAAGTTTACGTTTTACGCTTAACTTAATAGCAAAAATAGTAATTTATGTGTAAATATCGTGTTTTTTTTTTATTTTCTATATTACTTTTAGTTTTTTTCCTGTTTTTATAAATGATTTTATTGCTTTATCTATATGTTTCTTTGAATGGGCAGCTGATAATTGAACACGTATTCTAGCTTTTTCTTTTGGAACTACTGGATAGAAAAATCCAATTACATAGATACCTTCTTCTAACAACATATTCGCCATATCTTGAGATAATTTAGCATCGTATAACATAATAGGTACAATAGCCGAATCACCTTTAACTATGTCAAAACCAGCTTCGGTCATTCCTTTTTTAAAATAATTGGTGTTCCATTCTAACTTATCTCTTAAAGAAGTGTCTTTTGAAAGCATTTCAAATACTTTTAGAGAGCCTCCAACTATTGATGGAGCTAATGAATTTGAAAATAAGTATGGTCTTGATCGTTGACGAAGCATTTCAATAATTTCTTTTTTACCTGTAGTATAACCTCCCATTGCTCCACCTAAAGCTTTTCCAAGAGTTCCTGTAATAATATCCACTCGCCCCATTACGTTTCTTAACTCAAGTGTTCCTCTGCCTGTTTTACCTATAAATCCGGCAGCGTGACATTCATCTACCATAACCAAAGCATCATATTTATCTGCTAAATCACATATTTCATCTAATTTAGCAACTACTCCATCCATAGAAAAAACGCCATCCGTTACAATTATTTTAAAACGATGATTTTTAGTATTGGCAGCAATTAACTGTTCTTCTAAAGATTGCATATTATTGTTATCATATCTATATCGAGCCGCTTTACATAATCGAACTCCATCAATTATGGAGGCGTGATTTAAAGCATCTGAAATAATAGCATCTTCTTCTGTTAAAAGTGGTTCAAAAACTCCACCATTTGCATCAAAAGCTGCTGCGTATAAAATAGTGTCTTCGGTTTGATAAAATGTGGCAATTTTTTGTTCTAATTGTTTATGAATATCTTGAGTTCCACAAATAAAACGTACTGATGACATTCCGTATCCGTGAGTATCCATAGTTTTTTTTGCTGCTTCAATTACTTCTTTATTATTAGATAATCCTAAATAATTATTGGCACAAAAATTAATAACTTCTTCTCCAGTACTAATTTTAATAACCGCATCTTGTGATGATGTAATAATACGTTCTGATTTGTATAAGCCAGAATTTTTAAGGCTTTCTAACTCTTTTTTAAGTTCTTGTTTTATGGTTCCGTACATAATTTTAAAATTTTTACAAATTTAACTTATTTTACTGACCTTACGCAAAACATTCACGATTACGCCACATTTTGATATTTATTTGTTGATAACTCATTAATTTGTTTCATTGCGTTTTTTAGAGCGTTATAATAAATTCTATCTTTCAAAGCAAAGGCATTAGATTTTGTTCTAATTTTCAGTATTTCAACTTTAGAGTATGCCATAATAGAAAGGTAAAAATGATTACTTTGAGTTTTTACTGTTTTAGTTGGTGATTTTCCAAAAGATGTTATTTGCTTTACCTCTTTATGGTATTGCTCTACAGTCCACCGTTTTTTGTAAATTGCAGTTACTTGTTCAAAAGATAAACTCAAATCGCTACTTATTAGATACAAATATGCTGTATCATCTCCGTTTTTGAAGACTTGTCTTGTGAACAACAGCGGAAAGTTAATGCCTTTAAGCTAAACTTTCGTTGATACTTGCTCTTAAATCGATCGATTTGATATTTATTCATTTTCCTTCTTGTTTATCTTGTTCGGATAAAGCCACTAATCTATTTGATTTTAATGCTACTATAAAATTTAAACTGTTTGCTACAATATGTTTCATATTTATACTCGATGAAAACCAACTATCTGCTAAAATATAATCTATGTGTAATTGCGAAGAAC
>NZ_JAKIUR010000096.1 GCF_021647475.1 Lutibacter sp. | reverse complement strand
TTTATAGCATCTCTACGAATGATGTTTCTCTCTTGGTCTTTTACGCTTCTTAAATCTATTTTTTCCATAGCATAAAGATACGAAAAATATTTTAAATATTAAAGAACTATTGATTCTTTGTTAATATGAACAACAATATTTGTTTTGGGTTTTATAGCTTCATCTTTTCTTATTTTTTTATTTCCTTTAACTTGACTTTGGCAGCTAGAAAATAAAAAAAACACTGAATATAATATACATTAACTTCTTCATAATTAAGAATTATTTAATTTAACAATTAAAAAAGAGCATAAAATTATGCTCTTACTTTCTTTTACTTAACTTCAATTAATTTTGGAGGTATTGGTTTTGCTTCTTCCTTTTTAGGAATATTAATTACTAATTCTCCATTTTTGTAATTAGCTGTAATTTTGTCGCTATTTACAACATCTTTTGGTAAATTAAAACTTCTTTCAAATGATTGATAACTATATTCCTTGCGAGTATATTTATCATTTTCATCTTCATTTTCATAAATTTTTTCAGATGAAATAGTTAATACATTATCATCTAAATTAATTTTAAAATCTTTTTTATCCATACCAGGAACAGCTACTTCAACTGTAAATTCATTTTCATTTTCTTTAATGTTAACAGCTGGTAAGGTAGTGTTAGTGTCAGAATAATTAGATAATGACCAATCTTTAAAAAAATCATCAAAAATACTTGGCATTACAGGAATGCGATTGCTTTTTACTAACATAATTTTATATTTTTAAGGTTAAACATTAGTTTAATAATTATATCTTTTATAGCTATATACCAAAAAAAATACCATTGCAAAAAAAATGACAAAATTTCATTTTTATGTCATAAAAAATGTCTTTTTGACTGTTGGTTGTCAGTTGTTTATAAAAAAACTCCTTTCAATTTTAACTGAAAGGAGTTTTTACTGTTTAAAGTTTTTTTATTGATTTCTAAATACTATTTTACCATCAAATGCATCTACTAAAATAGAACTTGTTGCTGTAATTTTTCCTGAAATAATTTCTTTAGAAAGTTCATTTAATACTTCTCTTTGAATAACTCTTTTAACAGGACGAGCACCAAACTGAGGATCAAATCCTTTGTTTACAATATCTGTAATTGCATCTTCTGTGAAATTGATTTTAATTTCTTTAGTTTTTAATAATTTAGATAAACCATTTAATTGCAATTGAACAATTTCACGTATTTCTTCTTTATTTAATGGCGTAAACATAATTATTTCATCAATCCGGTTCAAAAACTCAGGACGAATAGTTTTCCTCAATAAATCGAGTACTTCATCTTTTGCTACTTGAGTAATAACATCTCTGTTTTCCATATCTATATTTTCAAATTTTTCTTGAATAATAGATGCTCCCATATTTGATGTCATTATAATTATGGTATTTTTAAAATCTGCAATTCTTCCTTTGTTATCTGTTAATCGTCCTTCATCTAATACTTGCAATAAAATATTAAAAGTATCAGGATGTGCTTTTTCAATTTCATCTAATAAAATAACTGAATATGGTTTTCTTCTAACAGCTTCTGTTAATTGCCCACCTTCTTCATAACCAACATATCCTGGAGGTGCACCAACTAATCTACTCACTGCATGTCGTTCTTGATATTCACTCATATCAATTCTAGTCATCGAGTTTTCATCATCAAATAAATATTCAGCTAATGCTTTTGCCAATTCAGTTTTACCAACACCTGTTGTTCCTAAAAACATAAAGGTTCCTATTGGTTTTTTAGTATCTTGTAAGCCAGCACGAGAACGCCTTACAGCATCAGCAACTGCTTGTATAGCTTCATTTTGACCAACAACTCTATGATGTAATTCATCTTCTAAATGCAATAATTTTTCACGATCACTTTGTAGCATTTTGGTTACAGGAATTCCAGTCCATTTTGCAACAACTTCAGCAATATCATCACGAGTTACTTCTTCTTTAATTAAAGCAGTATCTTGATTTTTAGCTAATTCAGCTTGTAATTCTTTTAGTTTTTTTTCTTCTTCCTGAATTTTTCCATATCTAATTTCAGCTACTTTACCATAATCGCCATCTCTTTGTGCTTGTTCAGCTTCAACATTATAATCATCAATTGCAATTTTACAAGCTTGTACTTTATCTACTAATTCTTTTTCGCTAGTCCATTTTGCATTTATACTTGAACGATCTTCTTTTAAATTAGCCAATTCTTTTTTAAGATGATTTAACTTTTTTTCATCTTTTTCGCGTTTAATAGCTTCAAGTTCAATTTCTAATTGCATAATTTTTCGGTCCAAAACATCTAATTCTTCGGGTTTTGAATTGATTTCCATTCGCAATTTAGCAGCAGCTTCATCCATTAAATCAATAGCTTTATCTGGCAAAAAACGATTGGTTATGTAACGTTGCGATAATTCAACAGCAGCAATAATGGCATCATCTTTAATTTGTACTTTATGATGATTTTCATATTTATCTTTTATTCCTCTTAAAATTGAAATAGCACTTTCCGTATCAGGTTCATTTACCTGTACTTTTTGAAAACGACGTTCCAAAGCTTTATCTTTTTCAAAATATTTTTGATATTCATCTAAAGTAGTGGCTCCAATTGCTCTAAGTTCACCACGAGCCAAAGCAGGTTTTAAAATATTTGCCGCATCCATGGCTCCTTGTCCGCCACCAGCACCAACTAAGGTATGAATTTCATCAATAAAAAGCACGATTTCTCCGTTTGCAGAAGTTACTTCTTTGATAACAGATTTTAATCGTTCTTCAAATTCGCCTTTATATTTAGCTCCAGCAATTAAGGCTCCCATATCTAAAGAATAAATTTGTTTATTTTTTAAATTTTCAGGAATATCTCCTTTTACAATTCTATGAGCTAAACCCTCGGCAATAGCTGTTTTACCAGTGCCAGGTTCACCTACTAATATTGGGTTATTTTTGGTTCTACGAGAAAGAATTTGAAGAATTCTTCTAATTTCTTCATCACGACCAATAACTGGATCTAGTTTTCCTTCTTTTACTAATTGATTTAGGTTACGAGCATATTTATTTAAAGAATTATAGGTTTCTTCTGCACTTTGAGAAGTGACATTACTACCTTTCCTTAATTCAAGTATGGCTGCTTTTAGGTTTTTTTCATTAACTCCCTGATCTTTTAAAAGCTGAGAAGTAGTATCTTTAGCTTTTAAAATTCCAAATAATAAATGTTCAATAGAAACATATTCATCCTTTAAATTTTTGGCTTCAGTTTCGGCAATAGAAAGCATTTTTGAAGCATTTCTGGATAGCGTAGCATTGTCACCTCCAGAAACTTTAGCATAACTATCTAATATTCTAATAATTAATTGTTTAAGTAAGTCTATATTTATTCCTAATTTTTTAAGAATAAAAGGAGTTACATTTTCATCTACTTCAAATATTGCTTGTAATATGTGTGAGTTTTCTATTTCTTGATGTCCATAACCTTGAGCAATTTTTTGTGCTTCTTGTATGGCTTCTTGTGATTTTATGGTAAATTTATTAAAGTTCATATCATTTTTGTTTTTAGGTTTCTATATTTGCATTTCAAAATGTATTCCAAGAATAAAATAAGCTATTAATCGGTCATTTTGTCTTATATTTAAAGGAGTTAACGACATTTTGTCTTTGCAGAAAGTTATCATTAAAGATAACGACTTACACATAAAATAAAACTATGGGATTATTTAATAGTACATTTAAAAGTAAACATAATTATGATGAATCTAAAACAATAAACTGGATTCCATTAGTAGAAAATAATCAATTAGCAACGATTTTATCTGAATCTAAAATAACTCCTGTTTTAATATTTAAACATAGTACTCGATGTGGTATTAGCAGATTTGTTCTTAAAAATTTTGAAAAAGAATATGATATTCCTTCAGAAAAATTACAATTATATTTTTTGGATATATTAACTTTTAGAGCTATTTCTAATGAAATTGAAAGTAAATTTAATGTACGTCATCAATCACCTCAAGTAATTATTTTATTTAATGAAGAAGTAATTTACCACGCATCACATCAACAAATTGATGTTAGTGCTATTAAAGATGTTTTAAAATTAAATTAATTTCTATCTAAAGTTATAATTAGCAATAATAAAAAACAACGTCATGCTGAGCCTGCCTGTATTCTATGACAGTACCAAATAAAATTTCGTTTATTTAAGCAACAAATTTTAAAGTGTTCACATAGGGTGTTTGTCTATTAACAGCAGCAAAAGCT
>NZ_JAKIUR010000040.1 GCF_021647475.1 Lutibacter sp. | reverse complement strand
CTGTATCGAAGTCCAGGGATAATTGCGTCTAATTGTAAAAATTAAGAGAAAAACAATATTAAAATGAACTTCAAAGACAAAAAAAGAAGTGAAAATTACATTTTTTGACAAAAACCAATCTAAAATTTATCTAAAACTTGGATTGGTGAAATTTGTTGAATTTTGCAACGGTCTTTATTTATTAAGGATATTGAAAATAAAAGTGTGAGTTTGCCCTGGTAATAACACGTATAATTTTCTTCAAATAAAACCTATTCTGTATCTTTGCCAACTATGCAATTTGAATTAAAAACAACCGACGCTCAAAGCAAAGCCAGAGCTGGAATTATAACTACAGATCACGGTAAAATTGAAACCCCAATATTTATGCCAGTAGGAACTGTTGGCACCGTAAAAGGAGTTCATCAAACCGAATTAAAAAACGAAATTAATCCTGATATTATTTTAGGAAACACCTATCATTTATACTTACGCCCAACTACTTCAATTTTAGAACAAGCTGGAGGTTTACACAAGTTTATGAATTGGGACAGAAATATGTTAACTGATAGCGGTGGTTATCAAGTTTATTCTCTATCTGCAAGAAGAAAAATTCAAGAAGAAGGTGTGAAATTTAAAAGTCATATTGATGGTTCTTACCATGTTTTTACACCTGAAAAAGTTATGGAAATTCAACGTACTATTGGTGCCGATATTATTATGGCTTTTGATGAATGCACACCATATCCTTGCGATTATAATTATGCAAAACGATCTATGCATTTAACGCACAGATGGTTAAAACGTTGTGTAACTCATTTAGAAAAAGTACCATCAAAATATGGGTATTCCCAAGCTTTATTTCCAATAGTTCAAGGAAGTACTTATAAAGATTTAAGGAAACAATCTGCAGAATTTATAGCTTCAGTTGGTGCAAATGGAAATGCAATTGGAGGATTATCCGTTGGCGAACCTGCTGATAAAATGTATGAAATTACTGATATTGTTACCGATATTTTACCAAAAGATAAACCTAGATATTTAATGGGAGTTGGAACTCCAATAAATATTTTAGAAAATATTGCTTTAGGTGTTGATATGTTTGATTGTGTAATGCCTACACGAAATGCTAGAAATGGCATGTTATTTACTGCACACGGAACCATAAACATCAAAAATAAAAAGTGGGAAAATGATTTTTCTCCTATTGATGAAATGAATATTACTTATGTAGATACTACCTATTCAAAAGCATATTTACGCCATTTATTTATTGCTAAAGAATTATTAGGAAAACAAATTGCATCCATTCATAACTTAGGATTTTATTTATGGTTGGTTCGCACCGCAAGAAAACATATATTAGCCGGAGATTTTATGGAATGGAAAAGTAAAATGATTAATCAAATGGATAAAAGATTATAATATAAATTTATTGTATGTCCGTAATTAGTAATAAAAAAAACCGTCATGCTAGACCTGTCTGTCGGCAAGGCAGGCTCGACATGGCGGACGTTATGTAAGATTATGGACAATCAGATAAATTTCTATTTCAAAACGAGTAAAAAAGGCAACTCTTGAAAATAATTGACAAATATATCTTAAAGAATTTTTTAAGTTCATTTCTGCTAGTAATGGCTTTGTTATTGCCTATTGCTATTGCCATTGATGTTTCTGAAAAAGTAGATCGTTTTTTAAGAAGTGCTGATTTAACGGTTACTGAAATTATAAAAGATTACTATGTGAATTTTATCATAATTTATGGTAATACTTTTATGCCTTTGGCTTTATTTATTGCCGTAATATTTTTCACTTCAAAATTAGCTGGTAATACCGAAATTATAGCAATCCATTCTGCAAAAATATCATTTACCCGATTTTTAAGACCTTATTTTATTGGAGCAACTATTATTGCAGTTTTTGCTTTACTTATGAACCATTTTGTGGTTCCAAAAAGTAATAAAATTTTTGATAAGTTTAATAAAGATTATTTAACTAGCAAAAAGCTAGATGCTAATTACTTAACCAATTTAAATTTGCAATTAGGTCCTAACGAGTATATCTTTTTAAAAAGTTATACTATAGATAGAAATATAGGTTATAACTTTTCTTATGAAAAATATGATGGTATAAAATTAAAGTATAAACTATCATCAGACAATATTCATTTTAATAAAAAGGATAGCACTTTTAAATTAAGTAATTTCAAAAAAAGATTTATTTTCAAAAAAAGAGATAGTATTATTGCAGGAACTAGATTGGACACCATTTTTAATTTCACTCCAAAAGATTTAATTAATGTTGCTTATATGGCTAAGGATATGAATTCTATTAAATTAGTGGAATATATTAAAAAGGCTGAACAACGTGGAGTTAGTAATTTGAATACTTATAAAGTTGAATTAGATAAACGTACAAGCTTACCTATAGCATCTTATATTTTAACTTTTATTGCAGTAGCTTTATCTTCTAGAAAAAAAAGAGGAGGAATGGGGGTTAACCTAGCAATTGGTATATCCCTAATGTTTATGTACGTCTTCTTTTTAAAAATTGGTGAAGTTTTAGGTGCAGGGGCAGAAACTAATCCGTTTTTTATGGTTTGGTTACCAAATTTAATTTTTGGAGCAATTGCTCTATTTTTATACCTTAAAAATGCCAAAAACTAAATTAAAAAATTATTTACATTTACATTTCCTAGTTTTTATTTGGGGATTCACAGCCATTTTAGGAGCCTTAATTCATCTAAAAGCAATTCCATTAGTTTGGTATCGTATGTTTTTTGCAGTACTATTTGTGCTCTTTTATTTTCTAATTAAAAAGAAATCGCTTAAAGTTGATAAAAAGGGATTAATTAAGTTTTTAATTAGTGGAACTATTATTGCACTTCATTGGATCTTCTTTTTTTCAGCAATAAAAGTTTCTAACGTTTCTGTTGCATTAGTTTCTATGAGCACTGGAGCTTTTTTTACTTCGTTAATTGAACCTTTGTTTTTTAGAAGAAGACTCAATCCTATTGAATTTCTTTTCGGTTTAATCATAATTTTTGGATTATACATTATATTTAATGTAGAAACGCAATATACCTTAGGAATTATTTATGGATTAACCGCTTCTTTTTTATCAGCACTTTTCACTGTTTTAAATGGATTATATATCAAACAATACCGTGGAGCAGTGCTCTCGTTTTATCAATTATTATTTGGGGTTTTATTTATAACCTTTTATATATTTTCAACTTCTGGTTTTACTTTAATTGATTTCTCAATAACGATGTCAGATTTAGTTTATTTATTAATTTTAAGTAGTATTTGTACTGCTTATGCATTTATTGCATCGGTTAATATCATGAAACATATTACTCCTTTTACTGTTATGCTTACCATTAATTTAGAACCAGTTTACGGAATAATTTTAGCACTAATTATTTTTGGAAATAAAGAAAAAATGAGCCCACAATTTTATATTGGCGGACTTATCATTTTAATTACTGTTTTAATTGATGGGTTAATTAGAAATAAAAAAACAACAATACCTTTTTAAGCAACTTAATAAGTTACTATATTTGTGGCTATATCTAAACTAAAAAATATGGAATATTTAGATTTTGAATTACCAATTAAAGAACTTGAAGAACAATTAGATAAATGTGAACTTATTGGTAAAGAAAGTCATGTTGATGTGACTGAAACCTGTAAAAACATTGAAAAAAAATTAATAAAAACTAAAAAAGATATATACAAAAATTTAACTGCTTGGCAACGAGTTCAACTATCTCGTCACCCAAACAGACCTTATACGCTCGATTATATTTGTGCAATGACTGGTGATTCTTTTATGGAATTACATGGAGATAGAACGGTTAAAGATGACAAAGCCATGGTTGGTGGCTTAGGAAAAATAGGCGATCAATCCTTTATGTTTATTGGTCAACAAAAAGGTTTTAATACTAAAACTCGCCAATATCGAAATTTTGGAATGTCAAATCCTGAAGGTTATAGAAAAGCTTTACGCCTTATGAAAATGGCTGAAAAATTTGGAATTCCTGTAGTAACTCTATTAGATACTCCAGGTGCATATCCTGGTTTAGAAGCTGAAGAACGCGGACAAGGTGAAGCCATTGCCAGAAATATATTAGAAATGACACGCTTAAAAACTCCAATTATCACCGTCGTTATAGGAGAAGGAGCCTCAGGTGGAGCTTTAGGAATTGGCGTTGGGGATAAAGTGTTTATGATGGAAAATACTTGGTATTCTGTAATTTCTCCAGAATCCTGTTCTTCTATTTTATGGCGAAGCTGGGAATATAAAAAAATTGCCGCTGAAGCTTTAAAACTAACTGCTGACGACATGAAAAAGCAAAAATTAATTGATGGTATTATTAGTGAACCATTAGGAGGTGCACATCACGATAGAGAAACTGCTTTTAAAGAAGTTGAAAAAACAATTTTAACTGCTTATGATGAATTAAAAAAATTATCTTCTGATGATTTAGTAAAAAAACGTATGGAAAAATATACTAATATGGGTGTATTCAAAGAATAACTTTTTAATAAAATAGTGAAAAATTAGGCTCTTTTTGAGCCTTTTTTTATTAATTTTAAAGCTATGTATATTCTTTCTTCTAAACAAATGGCTGAAGCTGATAAAGCAACCATTAAAAAAAATGGCATATCATCATTAGAGTTAATGGAACGTGCTGCAAACCTTTGTTTTCAATGGGTGTATCAACGTATTAAACCTAATGATGTTAAAATTCATGTATTTTGTGGAATTGGTAATAATGGTGGCGACGGATTAGTTATTACACGTTATTTAATGGAAAATAATTATAATGTTTCTTGTTATATTGTTAATTTCAGTAAAAAACGAAGTAAAAATTTTCTAGCTAATTATGAACGACTTAAAGAATTAGGAGATTGGCCTGAAGTAATTTCTACTGAAAAAGAATTTCCAGAAATTAATGAAAACGACCTGATAATTGATGCCATTTTTGGTAATGGATTATCACGACCTCCTGAAGGTTTTACCAAAAAATTAATTCAATATATTAATCAGAAACAAGCATTTATATTAGCTATTGATATGCCTTCAGGTTTGTATAATAACAAAACTGTAGAAGACCAAAAAAACGTACTAAAAGCCAATCATATTTTAACTTTTCAATATCCAAAATTAGCATTTTTACTATCAGAAAATAAAAATTATATTGAATCTTGGAAAATAATTGATATTGGTTTAGATGCTGAATTTGTAGAAAGTTTACATCCGATTTATAATTATATCACTAAAAATGAAATACTTCCTATTTATAAATTCAGAAAAAAATGGGATCATAAAGGAAATTTTGGCCATTCACTTTTAATTGGCGGTAGTTTTGGAAAAATTGGAGCTATCACTTTAGCGTCTAAAGCAGCTTTAAAAATAGGAAGTGGGCTAGTTTCTGCCTACGTTCCAAAATGCGGTTATCAAATTTTGCAAACGGCTATTCCTGAAGTTATGACTGAAGTAGATACGGATGATCTTCTCGCTTATTTTAATTTTAAAACAAAAGCCAATGTTATTGGTATTGGTCCAGGAATGGGAACTACTGAAAAAACAGCAAAAGGATTTGAAAAATTTATTAAAGAAAATAAAAAACCATTAGTTATAGATGCCGATGCGATAAATTTATTAGCAAAAGATAAAAATTTATTAAATTTTTTACCTGAAAATACAGTGATAACTCCACATCCAAAAGAATTAGAGCGACTAATTGGAGTTTGGAAAAACGATTATGACAAATTAGCAAAAGCTAAGAAATTTGCTAAAAAATATAATTCTATTTTAGTTTTAAAAGATGCAATAACAGCCATAGTAACTAAAGATGCTACTTACTTTAATTCAACGGGAAATCCAGCACTTGCAACAGCAGGAAGTGGCGATGTTTTAACTGGAATTATTACTGGATTAATTGCACAAAATTACACTCCACTAGATGCAGCTATATTTGGTGTTTATATACATGGTTTAACCGCAGATTTAGGAAGCTTAGAAATTGGTTATGAAACTTTTACCGCAAGTTCTATTTTAGACTATTTACCAGATGCTTTTATGAATCTATTTGAAAAACCAACTCAACCAGATAATACGGAACAAGAAAATTAAAAAATCTTAGAAATTTAGTACTATTAACCTGTGTTCAACATAAGGTTCACGATAAACAACTGAAGATTATAACGTCATTGCGAAAATTATAAACGGTAGTGCATAATTTGAAGCAATCTCCATGTTTTTAGTGAGATTGCTTCTTCTTTTTGTTGCTCTTCAATCATCAAAATGACTCAGACTATTGATTTTCAGACCTATAATTATTCTCATATATTGAACTCATGTTATTAAAAAAGCCTCTTAATTTCTTAAAATTAAGAGGCTTTTTTTTTCAATTTAAACTATATTCTAATCTAAATAGGAACTAATAGTTTTACTAATTATAATTTCAATTTATTTAAAAAATCATTAATTTTAGGATTTGATGGACGTATTGCATCAGCATCTACAATTTTTCCATTTGGATCAATTAAAATAAATCTTGGTATTGAATTTATTCCATAATCCTTAATAAATTTTGATTCAAAATTATTAGTTGCAAATAACTGAATACCACTCATTTGTTTTTCTTTAATCATTTTTTTCCAAGCATCATGTGCATTTGGTTTATCAACAGAAAGACTTACAAACTGAATATTTTTACCTTCAAATTCTTTTTCTAATGCTTTTAAGTGTGGTATTTCAGCTTTACAAGGTGCACACCATGTTGCCCAAACATCTATATAAACATACTTTCCTCTTAAATCTTTTAAAGAAGTTTTACTTCCATCATAATTTTCATAATTATTAAATACAGGAGATATTTTCCCTTCGGCTAAATTAACCATGCTAGCATGCATTTTTTTATAATTTGTTTTTATATAATTGAAAAACATTTTATCATTTCTGGCATCCATTTTTTGAATTAAAGAATCTACATTTTTTTCTGTAGTTTTAAAGGATTCAAGTTTTGCTTCTGCCTCATCAATTTTAGCATCAAAAGCTGGTTTATCTAATTTGAAATAGGTTTTAGGATTACCAAAATCACTCATATAAAAAGATTTCTTTTTAGTTAAATAATTATTAGTTTCTGCTCCAATACCTGAATAATCTATTCCATCAGAGAATTTTTCACTTTTAAAATTTAAGTTTAAATTGTATCCATTATCTAAAAAAATAGTTTCTTTTTCATTTCCAGCAGATAATAAATGAATTCCTTTTGTTACTTTTAAAGTATCTGAAAAAGTTCCATCTTTATTTACTTTAATTTCTTTTAAACCATCTTTACCTTGAATTGTTATTTTAGAAATATTAGGAGTTTTTAAAGTTCCTTTAATACTTACATAATCTTTCTTTTTAGTGTTGTTACAAGACACAATTGTAACTAAGGCCAATAGCCAAATCAATTTTCTCATTTTTATTAATTTTAATTATATTTTTAAACTTTTAAATAGTTGTTCTAACCTATCATCTGAAGGTCTTGGGGCATTTGAATTAACAATATTTCCTTTTGGATCAATTAAAATAAACCTTGGAATTCCAAAAATTAAATAGTTTTTAACAAAATCTGAATTCCAATTGTTATCTGCAAATAATTGATAACCTTTCATCTCTTTTTCTTTTACCATTTTTAACCATTTGTTATGATCTTTGACTTTATCTACAGAAATACTTACAAAAGTAATATTTTTATTATGATATTTTTTTTCTATAGTTTTTAAAAATGGAATTTCAGCTTTACAAGGTCCGCACCAAGTTGCCCATACATCTATATAAACATATTTTCCTTTTAAATCCTCTAATGAAGTGGTTTCTCCATTATAATTTTCATAATTTTTAAATTTAGGCGAAGGTTGTCCTTCTGAAAGTGCTTTTAATTTATTGTAACTTTTGGTTATTTCTTCTTTTTGTTTTTTATTAGTAGAAGCTTCCATAAAGGATTTGTAATATTCTTCTAAATTTTCAGTATAAGTTATTCCATATTTTGCATCATTAAACAACAAATTATTTTTTATAATTTTGGTAGGAATATCACTAGAAACTTTTAAGAATGCCAAACTTTCACTAATAGAATCCTTTTTTGCCAAAACAGAAGCTTGTTCGCTATAAAAGTTAGTAACTAAAGTTCTATAAGCTTTTGAAAATTTAAAATCTCCTTCATCAGAATAAATAATATCTTTTAAATCATCTAAAAAATGCTCTGAGACTTTAAAATCTGGTAATTTTGCATAATGTTCGTGGTAGCGTTGATAACGGTTAATGTAATTAAAATATGCGTATTCTATATTTCTTTTTTCTCTATCTTTAAATGATTGAGAAATACCCTTAAAATTAGTAATTAACGTTATAAGTTTATCTTTTTCTTTATGAAAAACAGCTTCATAATTATTTTCATTTAACAAATATACTGCAGTTCCTTTTGCTATTATTTTTTGCTCAATTTTATGTTTTTGAGATAAATATTCAGATATTTTAGAACCTTTCCCTGTAATTTTAAAAGTTTTCTCAAAACTATTTACATTATATTTAATTTGAACATCGTCTCCATTTTTAATATATAAAGGGATTTTATTTTCTCCGTCATTTAACCAATAATGTCCTTCTTCAATTTTTAAAGTATCTACAAAACTTCCATCATTCTTTAATGTGATAGTTTTAGTATAAGTTCTACCACTATTATATAACGTGATTGAATCACTTAATTTATCAGTTATTTTTCCGGAAACTACTGAATAATCTTTTTTAACTTCTTTTTTACAGGAAAATAACGAAAGTACAGCTAATAATATCCAAATTTTCTTCATAACATAAATGAGATTTATTTTAAGATTTTCAAAGATAATCTATATAAATGAAAAAAATAAAATTAGCATTACTTTAACAAATAATTTGCATATTCTAATATGTTTGCGGAATTTTGAATACTCAAATTTAAATCATGAAAAACGTACATAATATAGATTCTAAATTGGTTACTTTTGAAATTTTAAATGATATTATCTTAACGGATAAAAAGCTAAAACTTTCCAAAGAATCTATAACTAATATTAATAATTGTCGCACCTACTTAGATGAAAAAATTAAACAAGATTCCGCACCAATTTATGGAATAAATACTGGTTTCGGTTCTTTATGCGATGTAAAAATAAGTAATTCAAACTTAAATAAATTACAAGAAAATTTAGTAATGAGCCATGCTTGTGGTACTGGCGAAAAAGTGCCGAAAAACATTATTAAACTGATGCTATTTCTCAAAATACAATCGTTAAGTTATGGATATTCTGGTGTGCAATTAAAAACGGTTGAACGTTTAATTGAATTTTATAATAATGATATTTTACCAGTAATTTATACGCAAGGTTCATTAGGAGCATCTGGAGATTTAGCTCCATTGGCACATTTAGCTTTACCTTTAATTGGTAAAGGAGAAGTGTATTATAACAATCAAACTATTACAGGAGAAACACTTTTAAAAGAATTTAATTGGCAAAAAATTGAATTAAAATCTAAAGAAGGTTTGGCTTTATTAAATGGCACACAATTTATGACGGCTTATGGCACTCATTTAATTTTAAAATCACTAAAATTATCTTATTTAGCAGACTTAATTGGTGCTTTATCTTTAGATGCATTTGATGGAAGAATTGAACCTTTTAATGAATTAATTCATTTTATTCGTCCACATAACGGACAACTAAAAACTGCTCAACAAGTCAAAAGTTTTTTAACGGATAGTGAATTAATTAATCAGCCGAAAGCTCATGTTCAAGATCCGTATTCATTTAGATGTATTCCACAGGTTCACGGTGCAAGTAAAGATGCTTTAAATTATTGTAAAAAGATATTTTTAACCGAAATAAATTCTGTAACTGATAATCCAAATATTTTTGTGGATGCTGATAAAATTATTTCCGGAGGAAATTTTCACGGACAACCACTTGCTTTAGCTTTTGATTTTTTAAGTATTGCTATGGCAGAATTGGGAAGTATTTCAGAAAGAAGAATATTTCAATTGGTTTCAGGTTTACGAAATTTACCACCATTTTTAGTAAAAAACTCTGGTTTAAATAGTGGTTTTATGATTCCTCAATATACAGCAGCAAGTATTGTAAGTCAAAACAAACAATATGCTACACCTTCATCAATAGACTCAATAGTTTCTAGTAACGGTCAAGAAGATCATGTAAGTATGGGTGCAAACGGTGCAACAAAAGCTAAAAAAATAGTAGATAATTTAGAAACTATTTTAGCCATTGAATTGTTAAACGCATCACAAGCTCTTTATTTTAGATTGCCTTTAAAAACTTCTCCATTTTTAGAATCGTTTTTACAAGCGTATAGAAGTGAAATTCCATTTATTGAAAATGATATTGTTTTAAGTATAGAAATTGAGAAAACAGTATCATTTTTAAAAAATACTATAATTGATATTGAAGAATTAATGAATTAATAAAGTGGATATTTTATAAATATTAAAAAGCGATAAGATTAATTTTTACCGCTTTTTAATTCAAACAAATTTTACTGAAAACTTATATTTACTATTTACTTGTGTTACTTTTTTATTTACACATCAAAGATACTAAACAATAGTATTGAATTGTACAAGTTGTTAAGCTTTTGGCAATTAATTAACGTGAATAGTTACAATTTTAAAAGTTATGTTAAAATTTATTCGAAAATGTTTTGATATCTTAAAGTTTTTAACACTTTAGTTAGTTTAACATTGCTAAAATTGTTTCAAAATTAGATCTGTTCTTATAATCAGGATCGTATTGTACGTATTTAATTTTTTTATCTTTTCCAATTAAGTAAGTTGCTGGTACTGGAAGCACTAAATTTTCCTTTTCATTGTATTTCTGTACTTTATTAAGTGTAAATTCGAAATATTTAGGCACATTTTCTTTGGTTACATTAAAAGCAACTTTATAATTATTCATAATTTCATCATTTGCATCATGAATTATTGAAAAACTATTATTGTATTTAGCAGAAGTCCCTTTAATTTTATCAACTTTTTCTGGTGTTACTAATAAAACCTTAATGTTTTTTGCTTGTAATTTTTGTAAATTTTCTTCCAGACTTTTTAAATGTTTATTGCAATACGGACACCAATTTCCACGATAAAAAATCAATAAAATTTGATTTTTTTCTAGAATTTTATCTGAATCAATTTTATTCCCAAACTGATCAACTCCAACAATTTTTGGTGCTTTTTCACCTATATTTAAATGTTCCTTATTAATTTGTGAAGTTACTTTTCCAATAAATAAAAATTGAAAAAGAGTTATTAAAGCTATTTTCATCATCATAAGATTTAGTTATATTTTAAAATAGACGAAAAAAATAGTACACAATTACAAAATTTTATCTTTAGAAGCATCTAACGATAATCTATTTGATAAAATATCAAAATACATTTTAAAATCGGATTTTAAACTCCATAAAGGATACTTAAAAGTCGCTGGCATATTTTTTTCAAAAAAGAAATGCCCAACCCAAGCAAATCCATAACCCGAAATTGGTACTAATAGTAATAATGCCAGATTTAAATACAATATACTTGTTAAGGTTAATGCTAAAACAACTGTAGTTCCAATAACATGCAATAAACGACAAATTTTATTGGAATGTTGAGATAAATAAAAAGGGTAAAACTCTTTAAAAGAGGTAATTCTATTTTCCATAATTGTATAAAATTTTGTATGTCAGTAATTAGTAATAACCTGAGTTCGACCTAAGGATTTACTTTAAATAACTGAAAATCAAAATGTCATTGCGAAAATTATAAATGTAGTGCCATAATTTGAAGTAATCTTTTCATAAAAATGAGATTGCTTCCTCATTTCGCTTTGCTTCATTCATCGCAATGACGTAGCTTGTTGATTTTCAACCCGGTATTTATTTTATTACATCGAACTCAGGTTAATAATAAAAAACAACGTCATGCTGAACCTGCCTGTCGGCAAGGCAGGCTCGTTTCAGCATCTCATTTCCGTTTGATAACCAGTGTTTTATGGAATACGACCCTGAAACAAGCCCGCCTGCTGTTGGCAGGTTCAGGGTGACGGACGTTATGTAAGACTACGGACAATCAGTAAAATTTCAATATACAATTTTATATCTAATTAATAAATTCAATATTTAAAACTCGCCATTACATTTCCTTTTGGCATCGGTACCAAATTTGTTTCCGTATAAACTGCATTAAAAATATTATTTGCAATTAATGAAATTTGATACCTTTTAGAAAACGTAATTGAAATTTTAGCATCCACTACATTATAACTTGTTCCATCAGTTCTTTCAACATATCGATATGAAATATTCTGCCTAATATTTTTAAAAAATTTAGTTTGAAAACTAGAAGTAATTTGATGTTTAATACTATTTAATGAATACCGTGTAAATTGAACATTTACATCTTTAATATCATCATTTATGTAATTGTAACCCAATTGTAATAACTGACTAAAAGTATTTATTTTAAACGAATAGGAAACAGTTGTTTCAATTCCTTGAGTTATTACTTTACTAAAATTTTTGGTTTGCCATTTATCAGCTTCATTAGCTTTAGTCCAATCAATTAAATTATCTGAATTTCTATTAAATAGTGCTAAGGTAAAATTAAAGTTATTGAAATTATACTTGAAACCTATTTCTTCAGACAATGCAGATTCAGGCTCTAAATCTGGATTTCCTTGAGTTGTTGGTCCTACGTAAAACATATCGGTAAAGGTTGGAACTCTATAAGTATATCCAATATTTCCATATATTTTTACTTTGTTTGAAATTCTATAACCAACCGCTAAACCTGGAAAGGCATTTGTATTAAAATCGGAATAATAACTTATGGCAATTCCTGGAGTTATATCTAATTTATCATCAAATTCAAAACGATGTTCCAAAAATCCAGTAATTACAGTTCTATTATGATTTCCTAAGTTGTTACTCACTAAAAAAGTTCTTGAAACATCTAAACCAATTCCTGTTTTTCCTAAATTCGAATTTATAACTACGTTAGTTTCAACCCCTAATTTATTTGAAATATGTAAATTTCGATAATATGAAGGATTATCACGTAAAAACAAATACATATCTTGATTTCTTCTCCAGTAAAACCTTGGTTTTATGCTTAATGATGAAGTAGTATATTTTGAAGAAATAGCTACTAAATTTGTCTGAGTTTCTTCATATTGATTCGTGTAATCAGGACTTGCATAAAATCCGTTAGCCCCAAATTTACGCTGTTGAAAGATTGAAATTAATTGATAATTTTTAATTGAAGTTTTTAAAAATGAATTTACATTTTGAAAATCAGTATTATAACGATATCCATCTGATTTTTGAAAACCAACAGAAGCATATAAATCTCCTTTAGTATATTTTTTACTTATAGCTGCTAATCCTTTTTTATTTTGATAGGAACCATAATTTAAATCTAAATTCAAAGCATTTCGTTTTACTTTTTTAGTTACAATATTTATAGCACCAGTAAAAGCATTCTGTCCAAATACACGAGCTGCTGAACCTTTAATTATCTCAATTCGTTCAATATCTTCTAATGGTAAAATGGCATTCATACTATGATGACCGGTTTGCACATCATCCATTTTTACCCCATCAATTAAAATTAGTGTTTGGTTAAAATTACCTCCTCTAATGTACAAGTCAGATTGCATTCCATCAATACCTCTTCTTCTAATATCAATTCCTGCAATTTGCTGTAATAAATCTGCTAAATTAGTTGCTGTTGCCTTATTAATTTCTTCTTTTGAAACTAATTTTATGGTTTGAGATGTTTTACTAAAAGGCAAACTAATCCTATTTGAAGATACTTTAATTTCTTTTAATTTAATGGTATCTTTTTGTGCAAAAGTGACATTGGTAAAAAAAAATAAAAAACCTAATACTATTATTGCCTCTTTCATTATTAACACTAACTTTTAATAAGCTGCAAAATTAATGAATTCTGTATATATCCGACTTTTTTTAACAAAAAAAACCGAACATTATTTGTTCGGTTTTTTGATAATTTTATGCTTCGCCCGTTGGACCAAAATTCATTGGAATGGGAGGCTGTTCATAATCTTTTATTTCACCATGAGCTTCTTCAAATCTACTAACATTTTCAGCCAACGCTTTTACCAATCGCTTTGCATGTTGAGGCGTTAAAATAATTCTCGATTTTACTTTTGCCTTCGGTTGCCCAGGCATAACACTTATAAAATCAACAATAAATTCAGATACTGAATGATTAATAATTGCTAAATTAGAATAAATGCCTTCAGCAATATCTTTATCTAATTCAATATTTATTTGTCCTTCTTTATTAGTTTTTTGATCACTCATAATTTATAAATTAGATTCTAATTCTTCCTTAGAACCAACAATCATATTATCATATATTCTCATACCTGTACCTGCAGGAATACGTTTACCCACAATTACATTTTCCTTTAAACCTTGTAAAGTATCCACCTTACCATTAACGGCGGCTTCATTTAATACTTTAGTAGTTTCTTGGAATGATGCTGCAGATATAAATGATTTAGTTTGTAAAGAAGCTCTAGTTATACCTTGTAAAATTTGTTCAGCCGTTGCAGGTTTTGCATCACGTGCTTCAACCAAATTTTTATCCTCTCTACGCAAAATAGAATTTTCATCTCTCAATTCGCGTGGTGAAACTATTTGTCCTTCTTTTAAATTTTCAGAATCTCCAGCGTTTTCAACAACTTTCTTCCCATAAATTTCATCATTTTCAAGAATAAAATCATTTTTATGGACTAATTGATTCTCTAAGAATAAACTATCTCCAGAGTCAATAATTTTAACTTTACGCATCATTTGACGCACAACAACTTCAAAATGTTTGTCATTAATTTTTACCCCTTGTAAACGGTAAACTTCTTGAATTTCATTTACAATATATTCTTGTACAGCACTTGGTCCTTGAATATTTAAAATATCTTTTGGGGTAATAGAACCTTCTGAAAGTGGCATACCCGCTTTTATAAAATCATTTTCTTGTACTAAGATTTGATTGGATAATTTAACCAAGTATTTTTTAATTTCTCCAAGTTTTGATTCTACTATTATTTCACGATTACCACGTTTAATTTTTCCAAAGGAAACAACCCCATCTATTGCTGCAACTACTGCTGGGTTTGAAGGATTACGTGCTTCAAATAATTCAGTTACACGAGGTAAACCTCCTGTAATATCACCTGCTTTACCAGATTTTCTAGGGATTTTAACAATAATTTTCCCTGAAGTAATTTTTTCTCCATCTTCAACAATAAGATGAGCTCCTACTGGTAAATTGTATGATCTAATTACATTATCATTATCATCTTTAACTAATAAAGTTGGAACAACTTTTTTATTTTTAGATTCAATAATTACTTTTTCTTGGAAACCTGTTTGTTCGTCAATTTCAGCATTATAATTTAAACCTTTATCAATATTCTCAAATTGAATGGTACCCGCAAATTCAGAAACAATTACACCATTAAATGGATCCCATTTACAAATAGTTGTATTCTTTTTAAGTTTTTGTCCGTTTTTAACAAAGATTGTAGAACCATAAGGAATATTATGAACACTTAAAACAGCACCTGTTTTTTCATTGATCATTTTTATTTCTGTAGTTCTTGAAATTACAATATTAATATCATTTCCTTCAGAATCCTGACCTTTTACTGTTCTTAAATCGTCAATTACAGCTTTACCTGCAAACTTAGATATTAAACTATTGTCTTCTGAAATATTACCAGCAACCCCACCAACGTGGAATGTACGTAATGTTAATTGTGTACCAGGTTCCCCAATAGATTGTGCTGCAATAACACCAACTGCTTCTCCAATTTGGACCATTTTTCTATTAGACAAACTAAAGCCATAACATTTAGCACAAATACCCTTTTTAGCCTCACAAGTTAATGCAGAACGAACTTCTACTTTATCAATACCTGCTTCTTCTATTTGTATAGCAACTTCATCATTTATTTCACCTCCAGAAGCAACTATTATCTCATCAGTTTTTGGATCCATCACATCGTGTAATGAAACACGACCAACTATTCTTTCACTTAATGATTCAACAATTTCATCATTTTTCATTAAAGGTTGAACGGTTAATCCTCTAAGAGTACCACAATCGTCTTCATTTACAATAACATCTTGAGAAACATCTACTAAACGTCTTGTTAAATAACCTGCATCTGCTGTTTTTAAAGCTGTATCCGCCAACCCTTTACGAGCCCCGTGAGTAGAAATAAAATATTCTAAAATAGATAATCCTTCCTTAAAGTTTGATAAAATTGGATTTTCAATAATTTCACCTCCACTTGATGTAGATTTTTTAGGTTTTGCCATTAATCCACGCATACCTGTTAACTGTCGGATTTGTTCTTTTGAACCCCGAGCTCCAGAATCAAGCATCATATAAACAGAGTTAAATCCTTGTTTATCTTCACGTAAACGTTTCATGGAAAGTTCAGTTAATCTATTATTAGTAGATCCCCAAATATCAATTACCTGATTGTAACGCTCTTTATTTGTAAGCATACCCATATTATAGTTTGCTATAATATTGTCAACTTGCTTATTAGCGTCAGCAATCATTTGTTTTTTCTCAGGTGGAATAATTATATCTCCTAAACTAAAGGATAATCCTCCTCTAAAGGCAAAATTATATCCCATAGATTTCATTGCATCTAAAAACTTACCTGTTGTTGGAACATCCGTAACTTTTAGTACTCTACCAATAATATCTCTTAATGTTTTTTTAGTAAGTACTTCGTTAATATAACCTGCTTGAATTGGTACTACTTCGTTAAATAAAACTCTACCTACAGTGGTATCAATTATTTTAGTTATAACTTCACCTTCTTCATTAACATCTTTAGTACGAACTTTAATTTTTGCGTTAAGTTCTACTGCTTTTTCATTAAAAGCTATATTCACTTCTTCTGGCGAATAAAAAATTAACCCTTCACCTTTAATAGGAATTTCAGGAGTAGAATTTCTTTCTTTAGTCATATAATACAACCCTAAAACCATATCTTGAGATGGCACAGTAATAGGTGCTCCATTTGCAGGATTTAGAATGTTATGTGAACCTAGCATTAGTAACTGAGCTTCTAAAATTGCTTCAGGTCCTAAAGGTAAATGCACTGCCATTTGATCACCATCAAAATCCGCATTAAAAGCGGTACAAGCTAATGGATGTAATTGCAAAGCTTTTCCTTCAATTAATTTAGGTTGAAAAGCTTGTATTCCTAAACGGTGTAATGTAGGAGCACGGTTTAAAAGAACTGGATGTCCTTTTAAAACATTCTCTAAAATATCCCAAACAACTGGTTCTTTTTTATCTATAATTTTTTTAGCAGATTTTACTGTTTTTACAATACCTCTTTCAATTAATTTTCGAATTACAAAAGGTTTATAGAGTTCAGCTGCCATGTCTTTTGGAATACCACACTCAGATAATTTTAATTCCGGCCCAACAACAATAACTGAACGTGCTGAATAATCTACACGTTTACCTAATAAGTTTTGACGGAAACGACCTTGTTTACCTTTTAATGAATCGGATAATGATTTTAATGGTCGGTTAGATTCTGTTTTTACTGCTGATGATTTACGTGTGTTATCAAATAATGAATCTACAGATTCTTGTAACATTCGTTTTTCATTACGTAAAATTACTTCAGGAGCTTTTATTTCAACTAATCGTTTTAATCGATTATTTCTAATAATTACTCTTCGATATAAATCATTTAAATCAGATGTTGCAAATCTTCCCCCATCTAAAGGAACTAAAGGCCTTAATTCTGGTGGAATTACGGGAATCACTTTCATAATCATCCATTCAGGACGATTCTCTCTATTTTTATTTGCATCTCTAAAAGCTTCAATTACATTTAATCTTTTTAGAGCTTCTGTTTTACGTTGTTTAGAAGTTTCGGTATTTGCTTTATGACGAAGTTGATAAGATAATTCATCTAAATCAATTCGATTAAATAAATCAATCAAACATTCTGCTCCCATTTTAGCAATAAATTTTTCAGGATCAGAATCATCTAAATATTGATTTTCAATTGGAAAAGATTCCAAAATATCTAAATATTCTTCTTCTGTTAAAAAATCCATTTTTTGTAATGGTTCTCCTTCAGCGTTTGTTGCTCCAGCAGGTTGAATTACTACGTAACGTTCGTAGTAAATAATCATATCTAGTTTTTTAGAAGGTAATCCTAATAAATAACCCATTTTATTTGGTAATGATTTAAAATACCAAATATGAGCTACAGGAACCACTAAATTTATGTGACCTACTCTATCTCTTCTAACTTTTTTTTCTGTTACTTCAACACCACAACGATCACAAACAATTCCTTTATAACGGATTCTTTTGTATTTGCCGCAGGCACATTCATAGTCTTTTATTGGACCAAAAATTCGTTCACAAAATAAACCATCTCTTTCTGGTTTATGTGTTCTATAATTTATGGTTTCAGGTTTTAAAACTTCTCCTCTAGATTTTGCTAAAATAGATTCAGGTGAAGCCAAACCAATAGAAATTTTACTGAATTTTTTTACAGTGTATTTATCATTTTTTCTTGCCATAATGATGGATTCGAATTTAAAATTGTAAAAATATATTGTAAAGTAAAGAGGCAAAAACCTCTTTACTTATTAGTTATTAATCTTCTAATCTAACGTCTAATCCTAAACCTTGTAGTTCATGCATTAATACGTTAAATGATTCTGGTAATCCAGGTTCTGGCATTTCATCACCTTTAACAATTGCTTCATACGTTTTTGCTCTACCAATAACATCATCTGATTTTACGGTTAACATTTCACGCAATGTAGCAGATGCACCATAGGCTTCTAATGCCCATACTTCCATTTCACCTAAACGTTGACCACCCATTTGAGCTTTACCACCTAATGGTTGTTGTGTGATTAAAGAATAAGGACCTATAGAACGTGCGTGCATTTTATCATCAATCATATGACCTAATTTAATCATATAAATAACACCAACTGTAGCTTTTTGATCAAAACGTTGACCTGTTCCACCATCATATAAATACGTATGCCCAAATTCAGGAACTCCAGCTTTATTAGTTAAATCTGTAATTTCTTCAATAGTTGCCCCATCAAAAATAGGAGTTGCAAATTTATTCCCAAGTTTTTGACCAGCCCAACCTAGCACTGTTTCATAAATTTGACCGATATTCATCCTTGATGGTACTCCTAATGGATTTAATACAATATCCACTGGTGTTCCATCTTCTAAGAATGGCATATCTTCTTGACGAACAATACGAGCAACAATACCTTTGTTACCATGACGTCCAGCCATTTTATCACCCACTTTTAACTTACGTTTTTTAGCAATATAAATTTTAGCTAGTTTTAAAATACCTGCTGGTAATTCATCACCTACTGAAATAGTAAATTTTTCACGACGTAAAGATCCTTGTAAATCATTCACTTTAATTTTATAATTGTGAATTAATTCAGAAACTAATGCATTTAAATGACTATCAGTAGTCCAAGTTCCTTTTGTTAAATGATTATACTCAGGTACAGCATTTAACATTTTAAGGGTAAATTTTTTACCTTTTTGTAAAATTTCTTCTCCTAAATCATTTAAAACACCTTGCGATGTTTTTCCACTAATTACAGCGAATAATTTTTCAATTAAAGCAGTTCGTAATTCTTCAAATTTAGCAGTAAATTTACTTTCTAAAGTGGCAATATTTACTTTATCTTGAGCTCGTTTGGTTTTATCCTTAACAGCTCTTTCAAATAGTTTTTTATCAATAACCACTCCGTGTAATGAAGGTGAAGCTTTTAAGGATGCATCTTTTACATCACCTGCTTTGTCTCCAAAAATAGCTCTTAATAATTTTTCTTCTGGAGTAGGATCTGATTCTCCTTTTGGAGTAATTTTACCAATTAAAATATCACCAGGTTTTACTTCTGCACCTACTCTAATCATTCCATTTTCATCCAAATCTTTAGTAGCTTCTTCAGAAACATTAGGAATATCATTAGTAAGCTCTTCTGCTCCTAATTTAGTATCACGAACTTCCAAAGAATATTCATCAATATGTATTGATGTAAAGATATCTTCTTTAACTACTTTTTCAGAAATTACAATGGCATCCTCAAAGTTATACCCTTTCCAAGGCATAAAGGCTACTTTCATATTTATACCTAAGGCTAATTCTCCTTTTTGAGTTGCATATCCTTCACATAAAACCTGACCTTCTTCAACTCTATCACCTTTTTTAACAATTGGTTTTAGGTTAATTGAAGTACCTTGGTTTGTTTTTCTAAACTTAATTAAATTATATGTTTTACTATCACCCTCAAAACTAACCATTCGGTCTTCATCAGTTCTATCATAATTAATAATAATAGTATTAGCATCAACATACTCAACTTCTCCAGTACCTTCAGCATTCATTAAAATACGAGAATCTTTTGCAACTCTACGTTCTAATCCTGTTCCAACAATTGGAGATTCAGGTTTCATTAATGGAACTGCTTGACGCATCATATTTGATCCCATTAATGCACGGTTTGCATCATCGTGTTCCAAGAATGGAATTAAGGATGCAGAAATAGAAGCTATTTGGTTTGGAGCAACATCCATATAATTAATTGCAGTTGGCTCAACAACTGGATAGTCTGCTTCTTCACGAACAATAACTCTATCGTTTATAAAATTTCCTTCTTTATCTAACGGTAAGTTAGATTGGGCAAATTTCATACCTTCTTCTTCTTCTGCACTTAAATATTTAGGTGCTTCGTTTAAATTAACTTTACCTTCTGAAACTTTTCTATATGGAGTTTCAATAAATCCTAAGTTATTTACTTTGGCATAAACTGCTAAAGAAGAAATTAATCCAATATTTGGTCCTTCTGGTGTTTCAATAGGGCATAAACGTCCGTAATGTGTGTAGTGAACATCACGCACCTCAAAACCAGCTCTTTCACGAGATAAACCTCCTGGTCCTAAGGCTGATAATCTTCTTTTATGAGTAATCTCAGCCAATGGATTAGTTTGATCCATAAATTGAGATAATTGATTTGTACCGAAGAATGAATTTATAACTGAAGATAATGTTTTAGCATTAATCAAGTCAATTGGTGTGAATACTTCATTATCTCTAACATTCATACGTTCACGAATAGTACGTGCCATACGAGATAAACCAACACCAAATTGATTTGCCATTTGTTCGCCAACGGTTCTTACACGACGGTTTGACAAGTGGTCAATATCATCTACTTCAGCTTTAGAATTAACTAATTGTATTAAGTTTTTAATAATAGTAATTATATCTAACTTAGTTAAAACTTTTTGATCAATACTTTCATTTAGTCCTAACTTTTTATTCATTCTATAACGACCGACTTCACCTAAGTTATAGCGTTGTTCAGAGAAGAATAATTTATCAATAATACCTTTAGCTGTTTCAAAATCTGGCGGTTCAGCGTTTCGCAATTGTCTGTAAATATGCTCAACAGCTTCTTTTTCAGAGTTTGTAGGATCTTTTTGCAAGGTGTTATGAATAATTGAAAATTCACCCATTTCATTACCTTCTTTATGTAATAAAATAGTTTTAGAGCCTGATTCTACAATTTCTTCTATATTTTCTTTTTCTAAAATAGTATCTCTATCAAGAATTATTTCATTTCTTTCAATAGAAACCACTTCGCCAGTATCTTCATCCACAAAGTCTTCAAACCAAGTTTTTAATACACGAGCAGCTAATTTTCTACCTAAAACTTTTTTAAGTCCACTTTTTGAAACTTTAATTTCTTCTGCAAGATTAAATATTTCAAGAATATCTTTATCTCTTTCGTAGCCAATTGCTCTAAATAATGTAGTTACTGGTAATTTTTTCTTTCTATCAATATAAGCATACATTACTTGATTGATGTCTGTTGCAAATTCAATCCAAGATCCTTTAAAAGGAATTACTCTAGCAGAGTATAACTTAGTTCCGTTTGCGTGAAATGATTGCCCGAAGAATACTCCTGGTGATCTGTGTAATTGAGAAACAATAACTCTTTCTGCACCATTAATAACAAATGTACCACTATGTGTCATATATGGAATGGTACCTAAATATACATCTTGAACTATAGTTTCAAAATCTTCGTGTTCAGGATCGGTACAGTATAATTTTAATCGAGCTTTTAAAGGAACGCAATAAGTTAATCCTCTTTCAATACATTCTCGAATGGAATATCTTGGAGGATCTACAAAGTAGTCTAAAAACTCTAACACAAAATTGTTACGAGTATCTGTAATTGGGAAGTTATCTAGGAAGGTTTTATATAATCCTTCAGTACTTCTTTCATCTGCTTTGGTTTTTAATTGGAAAAAATCTTGAAATGATTTTACCTGAATATCCAAAAAATCTGGATATTCCATAACCAAATTAGCGGATGCGAAGTTTATTCTTTCGGTGAATTTTTTTGATGCCAATGGACAATAACTTTAGGTTAAAAAAATATTAAAATATAAGAACGAATATATACGCAAAATGGTCTAGGTCCAAGTTTTTAACTCAGACCTAAACCCGTATTTGTTTTTGAGGTGCTAAGCTTACTTAAGCTCAACCTCAGCTCCAGCCTCCTCTAATGAAGCTTTTAAACCTTCAGCTTCGTCTTTAGTGATACCCTCTTTAATTGGAGCGGGTGCACTATCAACAATACCTTTAGCTTCTTTTAATCCTAAACCAGTTAATTCTTTAACTAATTTAACTACTGCTAATTTAGATTGTCCTGCTGCTGTAAGAATTACATCAAATTCTGTTTTTTCTTCAGCTGCTTCTTCTCCTCCTGCTGCTGGACCTGCTACTGCTACTGCAGCAGCTGCTGGTTCAATACCATATTCGTCTTTTAAAATATTAGCTAACTCATTTACTTCTTTCACTGTTAAGTTAACAAGTTGTTCTGCGAAATCTTTTAAATCTGCCATTTCTCTTTGTTTAATTTTTATTATTTAGTTTATTAGTGCTCTTTAATTATTTTTCTGATAATGTTTTTAATATACCAGATAATTTATTACCTCCTGATTGTAATGCTGAAATAACATTTTTAGCTGGAGATTGTAATAAGGAAATAACGTCTCCAATAAGTTCCTCTTTAGATTTTATGTTTACTAAAGTATCTAATTGGTCATCACCAACATAAATTGCTTCTTCAACATAAGCTCCTTTTAATAAAGGCTTATCAAATTTTTTACGAAATTCTTTAATTACTTTTGCTGGTGCATTACCAGTTTCTGAAAACATTAATGAAGTATTACCTTTTAAAATAGTTGGTAATTCTCCAAAATCTTTATCAGATTTTTCCATTGCTTTTTCAAGCAAGGTATTTTTAACAACTGCTAATTTAACGTTTGCTTTAAAACAAGCTCTACGTAAATTAGAAGTATCTAATGCATTTAATCCTGAGATATCTGCTAAGTAGATAATGTTTCCTTCAGTTAACTTAGTTGTTAAAACTTCTATTACTTGTGATTTTTCTTCTCTCGTCATAATTATAAGATTTAACTAGGGTTAAACTGATTTAGCATCAATACTTATTCCAGGACTCATAGTACTAGATAAATATATACTTTTAATATACGTTCCTTTAGCTGTAGTTGGTTTTAACTTAATTATAGTTTGTAACAACTCTTCAGCATTATCATAAATTTTATCAGCGTCAAAAGATGCTTTTGCAATTGCTGCATGCACAATACCTGTTTTATCTACTTTAAAATCAATTTTACCAGCTTTTACTTCAGTAACCGCTTTAGCTACATCCATAGTTACCGTACCAGTTTTTGGATTAGGCATTAAACCTCTAGGTCCTAAAATACGACCTAATGGACCTAATTTACCCATTACACTTGGCATAGTGATAATTACATCAACATCTGTCCAACCTGCTTTAATTTTTTGAAGATATTCATCTAATCCAACATAATCTGCACCTGCTTCTTTAGCATCTGCTTCTTTGTCTGGAGTAACTAATGCTAACACTTTAACATCTTTACCTGTACCATGTGGTAATGTAACAACACCTCTAACCATTTGATTGGCTTTACGAGGGTCAACACCCAATCTAACAGCTAAATCAATAGATGCATCAAAATTTACGTTAGTAATTTCTTTTACTAAAGCTGAAGCATCTTTTAAGCTATACGATTGATTTTTATCAACCTTCGCTTGAGCTTCTTTTTGCTTTTTAGTTAATTTTGCCATATTAATAACTGTTTTATTGTTTTACAGGAGCTGTTCCCTTTACATTAATACCCATTGAACGTGCTGTACCTGCCATCATAAGCATTGCAGATTCAACAGTAAATGCATTTAAATCTACCATTTTATCTTCAGCTATAGTTCTTAATTGATCCCAAGTAACTGAAGCTACTTTGCTTCTGTTTGGTTCTGCAGAACCTTTTTTTATTTTAGCTGCTTCTAAAATTTGCACCGCTGCTGGTGGAGTTTTTACAACAAAATCAAAAGATTTATCTTTATAAACAGTAATTGCTACTGGTAAAACTTTTCCTTGTTTATCTTGAGTTCTAGCATTAAATTGCTTACAGAACTCCATAATATTAACTCCGGCAGCACCTAAAGCAGGTCCAACTGGTGGTGACGGATTAGCCGCACCTCCACGAACTTGTAATTTGACTACTTTACTTACTTCTTTTGCCATTTTTAAATGTTTAAATAAATATTACATTTTGTTGGAAGCGAAATGCAATATCAAAATTTATTGTAACAATTATGAAATTTTATCTACTTGCATATAACTTAGTTCTAATGGTGTTTTTCTTCCGAAAATTTTAACCATAACTTCAAGTTTACGCTTTTCTTCATTTATTTTTTCAATAGTACCATCAAATCCATTAAATGGACCATCAATTACTTTTACTGTTTCACCAATTATATAAGGTATAGCTACATTTTCGTTTTGAACAGATAATTCATCAACTTTTCCTAACATTCTGTTAATTTCAGATTTTCTCATAGGAACTGGATCTCCACCTTTTACTTCTCCTAAAAAACCAATTACACCAGTAATAGATTTAATTACGTGAGGCAGTTCTCCACTTAAATTAGCTTCAATCATTATATAGCCTGGAAAGTAAACTCGTTCTTTATGAATTTTTTTTCCATTACGAATCTGAATCACCTTTTCTGTTGGCACTAATACACGATCAACATAATCATCCATTCCTAGACGTGCAATTTCATTTTCAATATAAGCTTTCACTTTATTTTCTTGCCCACCTATGGCTCTAACTACATACCATTTTTTTACAGAATCAGTCATAATTTATTATACTAATTAAAATAGTTTAAAATATTCACCTAAACCTGCTTGAAACACTTTATCTACAAAAAAAACTGCCAAGGCAAATAATATTGTAAATATTGCAACTACAGAAGTAGATTTTTGAGCTTCTTCCCAAGAAATCCAAGATACTTTAGTACGTAACTCTACAAATGAGTCTTTTATATATTTAACTAAGTTCATATTTTCATTTATTTGCACGGGTGGAGAGACTCGAACTCCCGACACCTGGTTTTGGAGACCAGTGCTCTACCAACTGAGCTACACCCGTAAATATAAGGTGCCCCTCTAAAAAGAAGCACCTATATTCACTATATTTTAGGCGTACAAAGTTAGTCTAACATTTCTGTTACCTGACCAGCTCCTACTGTTCTACCACCTTCACGAATTGCAAAACGTAAACCTACGTTTAATGCAATTGCTTGATGTAATTCAACAGTAATTGTTAAGTTATCACCTGGCATTACCATTTCAACTCCATCAGGTAATTGAATTGTACCTGTTACATCTGTAGTTCTAACATAGAACTGTGGACGATAGTTATTATGGAATGGCGTATGACGACCACCTTCTTCTTTTTTAAGAACATAAACTTCTGCTTTAAATTTAGCATGTGGAGTTACAGAACCTGGTTTACAAATTACCATACCTCTTTTTATATCTTCTTTTGCTATACCTCTTAATAATAGACCTACATTATCTCCAGCTTCACCTCTATCTAATATTTTACGGAACATTTCAACACCTGTAACAACAGAAGTTAATTTTTCAGCTCCCATACCAATAATATCAACAGCATCTCCAGTATTAGCAACACCTGTTTCAATACGGCCTGTTGCTACTGTTCCACGACCTGTAATTGAAAATACATCTTCAATAGGCATTAAGAAATCTTTATCAATATCACGTTTTGGTAATTCAATCCAAGTATCAACAGCATCCATTAATTCCATAATCTTATCCATCCATTTAGGTTCTTTGTTTAAAGCCCCTAATGCTGAACCTTGAATAACAGGAGTATTGTCCCCATCATAATCATAGAAAGACAATAAATCTCTGATTTCCATTTCTACCAATTCTAATAGCTCTTCATCATCAACCATATCCACTTTATTCATGAATACAACTAATCTTGGAATACCTACTTGACGACCTAATAAGATATGCTCTCTTGTTTGAGGCATAGGACCATCAGTTGCTGCAACTACAATAATTGCACCATCCATTTGAGCAGCACCAGTTACCATATTCTTTACGTAATCCGCGTGACCTGGACAGTCAACATGTGCGTAATGACGGTTAGCTGTTTGGTATTCTACGTGAGCAGTGTTAATTGTAATACCTCTTTCTTTTTCTTCAGGAGCATTATCAATTTGGTCGAAATTTTTTACTTCAGAAAGACCTTTTTCTGCTAATACCACTGTAATAGCAGCTGTTAAAGTTGTTTTACCGTGGTCAACGTGTCCAATTGTACCAATATTTAAATGTGGTTTGGAGCGATCAAAATGTTCTTTTGCCATGATTATTAATTTTTAAATCTTATGTTATATATAGTGTTAAATTCTATTCTATTCTATTCTATTCTATTCTATTCTATTCTATTCTATTCTATTCTATTCTATTCTATTCTATTCTATTCTATATTTGAGCCAATGACGGGATTTGAACCCGTGACCTCTTCCTTACCAAGGAAACGCTCTACCCCTGAGCTACACCGGCCAAAAAAGAGCGAGAGACCGGGCTCGAACCGGCGACAGTCAGCTTGGAAGGCTGAAGCTCTACCAACTGAGCTACTCTCGCAATATTTTTTTCAATTCCTCATACGTTTATATTACTACAAACATATTGTGGTGAGAGGAGGATTCGAACCTCCGAAGCTTGCGCAGCAGATTTACAGTCTGCCCTCGTTGGCCACTTGAGTATCTCACCATTTTTTCAAAGATCTGAACCGATAGAGGGACTTCCTTCGACTACGCCTGTCTGCTGACAGGCAGGCTCAGGATAAACTTCTAGTCCCAAATATAAATACTTAAATTCTACCTTAAAGTAATTATACTTATCTGCTTTTTATTGAGCCGATAGAGGGACTCGAACCCACGACCTGCTGATTACAAATCAGCTGCTCTAGCCAGCTGAGCTACATCGGCATTTTACTCCATAAAAGAAGCCCGCTATTTCTAACGGACTGCAAATGTATTAAAGTTTTTTTTTTAAACAAACCTTTTATACGTATTTTTTATTAAATTTATTTAACTCTAATTTTTTCCTTTTTTTTTGTTAAAATTCTCTTTAAAGAATCAACTGCTAACATTGCTCCTTCTTCAAAAGTTTTACTCTGTTTTTTTACAACAATATCATTGCCAGGTACATTTATTTTAATTTCAACGTTCTTATTATTTTTATCACTGGTTTGTTGCACTTTCAAAAACACTTCTGAATCTACAATTCTATCATAGTATTTTTCTAAACTATTTACTTTTTTTTCAACAAAATCAATCAAATCCTTGTCTGCATTAAAATTTACAGATTGTACATATACTTTCATAATAAATTAGTTTTTTGGCTTCTTGGGTGAGCCTGATTATATATTTCTTTTAACTTACCCAAACTACTGTGGGTATATATTTGAGTTGATGCCAAACTAGAATGCCCAAGCAATTCTTTAACAGCATTTAAATCCGCTCCTTCGTTTATTAAATGTGTAGCAAAAGTATGCCTAATAATATGTGGGCTTTTTTTTACTTTTGTTGACACTTTACTAAAATAATTATTTATTATACGATACACAAGTGTATCATATACTTTTTTGCCTTTTTTTGTTACAAACAAATAAGACTCTTTTGTACTTATTTCTGAACGATAATTCAAATAATTTTGGATGCTTTTTTGAACTATTTTTAATAACGGAATATATCGTTCTTTGTTTCGTTTACCTAAAATTTTAACAATTTCATTATTAAAATCTATATCAGATATTTTTATATTTATCAGTTCTGATCTTCTAATTCCTGTAGCATAAAATAATTCGACTATTAATTTATTTCTAACAGACTCAAAATCATTTTCATTATTTGCTTTTAAAATTTCTAATATTTCTTTTTCAGAAAAAGGAACTTGAATGGTTTTAGCAACTTTTAAAGGTTGATGATTAAGCAAAGGGTTAATTTGAATCTGATTAATTTTTTGAAGAAACTTATAAAATGATTTTAAACTAGATACTTTTCTATTAATAGATCTATTGGAGATCCCTAATGTTACCAAACTAACAATCCAGCTTCTAATTTGTGAATAGTTTACATTACTTATTGGTTGATTTTGATAATTTTCATTGCAAAATTTATGAAAAGAATACAAGTCTTTTTTATACGCAATAATAGTATGCTTAGAATATTTTTTTTCTAAGTTTAAATAATCTAAAAATGAAGTTATAATCATAAAAAAACCATTAATACTCAAAATTACAAATTGTAATTTATTTATACTAATGGTTTAAATAATTTTGGCTAAAAATTAACCTTGCTCTTCTGCTGTTCTTAATTTTTGAACATATTGAGCTTTTATATTTCGTGCACGTTTTACCACTGAAGGTTTGTTGAATTGTTTACGGTTTCGTAAATTTTTCATTGTTTTTGTACGGTCAAATTTTCGTTTGTAACGTTTTAACGCTCTATCAATATTTTCTCCGTCTTTTACTGGTATAATTAACATAGTTTAGCACCTCCTTTCAAATCGTTCCTTTTTAAATTTCGGATTGCAAATGTACAACTATTTTTTTAAAATTTACTTTTAAAGAAATCTTTCTGCAGGGCAAACTCACACTTTTTCTTTGATAAAAGCTAGATAATCAGTTGATTTATAGTTGTCAAAGTTATTAATTATTTGTATATTATACTGATAATCAATAATTTACATCAATGACATCAAGTAGTA